>JAILEJ010000194.1 GCA_024688095.1 Butyrivibrio sp. | reverse complement strand
ATGGATGAACCAATTCTTGAGGAAGATGATAATAATGCAGGCAGAGGAGGATTTGAGATAAATCTTCCAGATATTGATTTATCAGGACTTGGTAGTGCTTCTATAGAAGGGAATTCTTCGGCAGATGCAAAGATACCAGATATAGCAGAAGTTGAGGGAACTGACAACACAGTTTCAGATGCTTCTCAAGCACAGATTGAAGATATTATGTCTGGAGCTCCGGAAACACATGAAAATAAATCAGCTGATGAAACTGATATTTTAATGGAAGTTGCGCCTGAGATACCTATATCAGATGAATATGAAGGTGGTGAAGTTACTGATAATAACCAGTCACCAGAAGAGATACTTAATGATCTTATGGATGATAAGCAGTCTTCAAATGATGTAGGAGAAGGTGAAAGAAAACTTGGTGCTATCAATGAGATGCTAGATAATATGCAGGATACATCAATGGAAGATGATAGTTCAATAGAAAATGAAAGTTCATCAGAAGTAGCAGGTGGAGGTCTTACTGAGGATGATATTACAGATACTTCCGGATTAGAAAATATTTTATCTGAAGAGCAGAGTAAAGAAGAAGTAGAACAGCCTAATACACCTGATTTGAACATGGAGGACGCTTTAGATGCGTCACTTGATGAAGAACTATTATCTGATAATAATTCTTTGGGTGATGGTGAATCAGTAGGTGATGATACAATGGATCCAGATAGTCTTTCACTTGAGGATGAATTATCAATAGTTGATAAACCACCTGAAAATGGAGAATTATCACTTGAGGATGCTGCAAGAAGGAGTATGCAGGATTCTGCTGAAGAAAATGCTGTTGATATAGACTCGCCAGAAGCTGCGGGTATACCAGAAAAAGAAGAAGCATCAGAAGATCTTGATATGGCAGACATTGATGCGATAATGAATAGTCTTGCAAGTGATGATATAGAAGACATTGAAAGTACATCACATATAGACGAAGCAGCGGGTGAAGAAGTACCTAACTTGGATGATGCAGAAATTCCGATGGATGATGGCTTAGATCTTTCTTTGGAAGAAGGAATCGAAGGGCTTGATGATGAGGGTGCCGAAAATGGAGATGATGGACAAAATCCGGATTTGATGGATGCACTTACAGAAGATGTGCCCGAAGATGGAATGGAAGGCTTGGATACTGATATACCTGAATTAGATGGTGTTGAAGATGAAATGTCTCCATTAGATGCATTAAATAGTGATATTGATGGCGGTGGACAATCTGGCGAATCTGATGAAGAAGGTGAAGACAAACCTAAAAAGAAGAAAGGCTTTTTAGCACTTCTTATTGAAAAAATATTTAAAGCACTTACAGAAGAAATTCCAGATAAGAAAGCTGCAAATAAAGAACTTGCTAGTTTGACTGATGAAAATCAGAAAATACTTGATGAAATGGCTGGTGAGAAAAAAGACGACGGCAAGAAAAAGAAGCAGAAGAAAGAAAAGAAGAAGAAAGAGAAAAAGCCAAAGCCAGAAAAACCAAAGAAGGAGAAAAAACCAAAGCCTCCGAAACCAAAGAAAGAAAAGAAACCAAAGCCTCCTGCTGATCCAGAGAAATCAATTGCTCCAAGAAAAGTTGGAATAGCTGCAATATTTGCTTTGAGTTTTGGATTACTTTGTTCATTACCAACAATACTTCTTCCTCAAAAGATTATACTTAATGGTGCTATGCTTCAGTTTAGAAGTGGTAATTACAATGAAACATATAAACTTATGTATGGACAGCAATTAACCGAAGAACAGTCGCTTATGTATAATCAGGCAAGAACTCTTTCATGGGCACAAAGGTATGTCGATTCATATGAAAACTATAAATCAATGAACATGGAAGAAGAAGCACTGAATTCTCTTCTTTCCGGAGTAAGGCAATATTCAGAATTAACTGCGGATGCGGAACAATTCCAGGTTGAAAATCAAGTGAAATCCGTGTACGATAATATCGAGTCAATTCTTGAATCTGAGTATGGTCTGACTTCTGAGGACATTGCAGAGATAAATGCAATAGAAAATAAGAAGGAATATACGCTCAAGCTAATGGATGTTTGTGGGACGCTTGAGGCAGCCCTGGAATAGGAAGTATATTTTTCTATTACAGAGATAGTTTTACTGGCTGAGTTGCAGCCTGGTCATTCAGGAATTTGATAATAATTTCTTAGAAAAGGTAGAATGACTAATGATTGCAATAATTGATTATGATGCCGGTAATATCAAAAGTGTAGAGAAGGCTTTTTTATATCTGGGGCAAAATGTTGTTGTTACAAGAGAGGCTTCTGAAATATATAAGGCAGACCATGTTGTATTGCCTGGTGTAGGCTCTTTTGGCGACGCAATGAATAAAATTAAAGAATATGGTCTTTATGAAGTAATTAAAAAGGTTACTGATGAAAAGACTCCGTTTCTAGGTATATGCCTGGGTCTTCAGCTTTTATTTGATTCAAGTGAGGAATCAGTAGGAGCTCCTGGCCTGGGCATTTTGCGTGGAAAAATATGCAGGATTCCTGATGATAATGGAAAACTTAAAATTCCTCAGATAGGATGGAATAATCTTACTTATCCAAATTCTGGAAGGTTATTTAAGGATATTCCTGAAAATTCATATGTATATTTTGTTCATTCATATTATCTTCATGCAGAAGATCGTTCTATTGTTACTGCTGCAACAGAATATGGAACTTCAATTGATGCATCTGTAGAGCAGGAAAATGTATTTGCCTGTCAGTTCCATCCGGAAAAGAGTTCTGATGTTGGAATGCAGATATTAAGAAATTTTATTAATGTCTGAATTTTAATGCATAAATGTTAAAAAAAGGAAGCTACAATTATTGAATAATACGTGGAGAGAATGAATATGCTTACTAAAAGGATAATCCCTTGCCTTGATGTAAAGGATGGAAGGGTTGTAAAAGGTATAAATTTTGTTGATTTAAAGGATGCAGGTGATCCGGTTGAAGTTGGAGCTGCTTATTCAGAAGCAGGAGCTGATGAGCTTACATTCCTTGATATAACAGC
Organism: Butyrivibrio sp.; assembly: GCA_024688095.1. Taxonomy (GTDB): domain Bacteria; phylum Bacillota; class Clostridia; order Lachnospirales; family Lachnospiraceae; genus Butyrivibrio. Next base: position 3,793 of record JAILEJ010000194.1, on the reverse strand, counting down.
AACATCAGATGCAAGAGAAACAGTTACATCAATGGTTAGAAAAGTGGCTGAACGAGTATTTATTCCATTTACAGTTGGTGGTGGAATTAGGACTGTAGAAGATATGCGAGCAATACTTCGTGAAGGTGCAGATAAGATTTCCATTAATTCTTCTGCTGTAAAAAGACCTGAACTTATTTCAGAAGGAGCAGATAAATTTGGAAGTCAGTGTATCGTAGTTGCTATTGATGCAAAGAAGAGGGCTGATGGTTCTGGCTGGAATGTTTTTACTGCAGGTGGAAGAATTGATACAGGTCTGGATGCTCTTGAGTGGGCAGATAAGGCATGTAGAATGGGAGCTGGAGAAATTTTACTTACAAGTATGGACTGTGATGGTACAAAAGCAGGATATGATATAGAACTTACCAGAAAAATTTCTGATATAGTTTCTGTTCCTGTTATTGCATCGGGTGGTGCAGGAACTTTGGAACATTTTTATGATGCGCTTACTGAAGGCGGTGCAGATGCAGCTCTTGCAGCTTCTTTGTTCCATTACAAAGAACTTGAAATTATGGAAGTGAAAGAATATCTGAAAAACAGAAATGTTCCGGTAAGAATATAATTATTAAAGAAAATGGAATGTTTTTTGTGCTGATTATATATGAAAGGTAGTGACTGAAATGGCAATGATAACTAATGATTGGTTGCCTGTATTAAAGGACGAATTTAATAAGGATTATTATAAAAAATTATTTACGTTTATAAAAGATGAGTATAGTACTAAGGTTATATATCCACCATCTGATGATATATTTAATGCACTTCATCTTACACCTTTAAAAGATGTTAAGGTACTTATACTTGGACAGGATCCATATCATGAGCCAAATCAGGCACATGGACTGAGTTTTTCTGTAAAACCTGGAAATGATGCACCTCCATCATTGGTGAATATTTATAAGGAGTTAAATGATGATCTAGGTTGCTACATTCCGAATAATGGATATTTGAAAAAATGGGCTGATCAGGGAGTGCTGCTTTTAAATACTGTTCTTACAGTAAGAGCTCATCAGGCAGCTTCTCATCAAAAAAAGGGATGGGAAGAATTTACAGATGCAATTATTAGGGCAGTTAATGAACAGGATAGACCTATCGTTTATATGTTATGGGGAAAGCCAGCCCAGACTAAGATGCAGATGCTGAATAATCCCAAGCATTTGATTCTTACAGCTCCGCATCCAAGTCCATTATCAGCTTACAGAGGATTTTTTGGATGTAAGCATTTTAGTAAAGCAAATGAATTTTTTGAAAAAAATGGTATGGAACCGATTGACTGGCAAATTGAGAATATATAAGGTTTTGTTTTCTTATGAAATCAATAATATATAAAAATTTTACTGTACATTTTGCGCCATAAATGATAATGTACTTAAGTAAAGTGTTAAATAACTAAAGTGAAAGTATATTGAGGAGTAATTTATGAAAAAAGCTTTTATAACAAAAGAGCAGGTTGAAGAAATAGTAAAGACATATCCAACACCATTTCATATTTATGATGAAAAGGGAATTGTTGAAAATGCAAAGGCTGTATATAAGGCCTTTTCCTGGAATAAAGGATTTAAAGAATTTTTTGCTGTAAAGGCAACTCCAAATCCTATTCTTATGAAAATTTTGCAGAAGCAGGGATGTGGTTTTGATTGTTCATCCATAACAGAGCTTATGCTTAGTAAATCAATAGGTGCAGAAGGTGAAAATATTATGTTTTCATCAAATGATACTCCTGCCAACGAGTTTGCTTATGCTAATAAGATTGGTGCAATTATAAACCTGGATGATTTTACCCATATTGATTATGTTGAAAATATTCTTGGTAAGCTTCCTGAAACAATGAGCTGCAGATTTAATCCAGGCGGAGTATTCAAGTTAAGCAATGGTATTATGGATAATCCTGGAGATTCTAAATATGGAATGACTAAAGATCAGCTTTTTGAAGCATTTAAGATTATGAAGTCAAAGGGCGTTAAGAATTTTGGTATCCATGCATTTCTTGCCAGTAATACAGTTACTAATGAGTATTATCCACAGCTTGCAGGACAGCTTTTTGAACTTGCTGTTGAGCTTGAAAAAGAGACAGGTGCAGATGTTAAGTTTATTAATCTGTCAGGTGGTGTTGGAATTCCTTATCTTCCAGATCAGGAAGGAAATGATATTGCAGTTATTGGAGCGGGTGTAAAAGAACAGTATGATAAGATCCTTGTTCCTGCTGGTATGGGCGATGTTTCAATTTTCACAGAAATGGGAAGATTTATGATGGGACCATACGGAGCTCTTGTAACAAAGGCAATTCATGAAAAGCACATTTATAAAGAATATATTGGTGTTGATGCATGTGCTGTAAATCTTATGCGTCCAGCTATGTATGGATCATATCATCATATTACAGTACTTGGAAAAGAGAATGCTGAGCTTACAAATACATATGACGTAACCGGTTCACTTTGCGAAAATAATGATAAGTTTGCAATTGACAGAAAGCTTCCAAAGATTGATAAGGGCGATTATCTCTTTATTCATGATACAGGAGCTCATGGTTTTGCAATGGGTTATAATTACAATGGTAAGCTTTGGAGTGCAGAACTACTTCTTGGAGAAGATGGAAAGGTTACACAGATTCGTCGTCCTGAAACAGCAAGAGATTATTTTGCTACACTGGATAGTTTACCGGAATTCCAGGAACTTGATAAAATAATGAAGGAAGAGGGCATCTGATAATCAATTTAGATGCTGCCGAAAATTGTTTTCATATTTAAATACTTATAAATGAAATTTTATTAAATTCTTCTAAAAATAATAAATGATTGCTTGCACCTTGTTACAATAATCATTAGAATTAATATGAATTATAATCTTTATTCTTGTGAGGTTTTACTATGGATTTTTATCCAAAGTATCTATCAAAAGAGAAAAGGCTATTACATTATATTCTGACTTTGATTATTGTACTGGGTGCAATTTTTTATAATGTATTAGATTATAGATTTGGAGCTATATTAACCATTGATATAGGAATATTCAAATTTGATTTTTCTTATATTTTTGGGATTATTATTGGTGGGCTTTTGGGGGATTTCTGGATAATGCTTGTAACTGTAGTTGTGTTTATATGCAACTGCTTTTATAATCTGGATTCCTCTTATTATACATTTATAATTCTTCTTACTGCTATGATTACGAATAAATTCATGAAGAGTAAGGCTACAATTAAAATCAGCAGTACAATTATTTATTCTATGATAGCATCTTTAATCTGTGGTAATCTATGGGTTGGACTATTGACTATAATGGGTGAAATGCAAACAGATTCTTCACTCCTTTCGCAGATAATTGTTTTTCTTGCTACTTTTCCTGAATTTTTGATCCTATACATGGGATATTATGCTTTATGTAATTATGCGCCTGATAAATACAAAGAGTTGTTTTATATGACACATTATTATACAGAAAAATCCAAAGCTAATGGAGGATATGTTCAAACAAGGCTTAGTAAAAAAGTAACAACCAGCCTGTCAATATTAATTTCTATTATATTAATATCATCACTGATAATGATAAATAGACTATTTGACAACAATATTTTAGAGGCTGATGTCTACCCTATATATATCAAACTTGTTTTGATGATTATGTGCATTGCAATTCCTTTTATTTCCCTATATTCATTTATGATGAGAATGAGTACTTTATATCCTATAGTAAGAATGTCTAAGTATATGCAGCAGTTTTCTAATACTACTGATGAAACAAGGGGAGATTA
>JAILEJ010000182.1 GCA_024688095.1 Butyrivibrio sp. | reverse complement strand
GTAAAGGAATTAAATCCAGCAACAAATTTAGTTGCCCTTTCTTTGAATAATCCAAACAACAGTCCTACTGTTGCAAATGGTATAACCAGTACTCCGCACATCCAAGCTCCTAGATTCATCATATTCCTCCCTTATAAACTGCGAGATTTGTTTAATAAGAAAATTCTAACCTTTTCATACATAAAAATAAAGCCAATGTGAGCTTCATTATGTATCCTCATTTAATCTGTGAATAGTAACAGAAAGGCTCATCCTCTTTTTGGTGTCTCTTTAAGCATAATCCACAAATCATGTTATAGAATTCAATTATATTTTTTTAACTCCGCTCTCAATTTACCATAATACAAATTAGTAGCTTTTTCATCCGGTCCTCCATAATAGAAGCCAGCCACTCTTGTAAATCTATCCACATCTTCCATGATAAATGTCATATCTGCTTCTTCTGAATATGCAGTATAAATTGTTTTTTCCTTATCCACCATCTCAATTATATCTTCTCCAAGAACTACATTAAGGCTCGAACCCGTATCCCAGATAACCATTATGGATCCGATATCATCCACTCCTTGAATTGTTCCTTCTGTACCTATCGGTGGTGCCTGAATATCATCCATCTTCACTAAGCGAATTCTCATCCCAGGAAGATATTTTTCCTTTACTCTTTTGATTTCATCCGCGCTATTCATTATGAGACCTCCTTTATTATCTTGTTTTCCACAACAATTATGTCGTGTTATGACGTCTCTGTAAGCGCAAAAAAGCTGCTCCGGTAACAGAGCAGCTAACCATTCTATTTAAAGTACACTATTGGCATAATCAATTGCATTCCCAGATATCTTCTTTAAAACACTCTGATTATTGAGTTCCTTGTACAAATCCTTAAGATATTCTGTTCCAGATTCTGTAATGCCCCAATTATTTCTCTGATCAGACACATACCATCCATGTAATGCCAGATGCATCATCGTTCTTCCATCTCTTGTTGGGAAGTTTTCTGCTCATGCTCCCTTGTAAAGCAATATATAAAGAGGTCAGACGCTGCTGCCCATCCAGGACGGCCCATATCGTTTCATCCGGGATTCCTATCGGAAACGGCTGGGGTGCTGAAGGATTTATGTACATATCTCGATCGTGATAATCTTTTATGAACTCATACATAGAGTACTCTTTTTGATTGATCACCGTCTTCTTAACCTTCCAAAACAGAAAAGTTCCAATAGGATATCCAAGCATAATAGAGTCCATAAGTCGGACAATCTGATCATCTCCCCAGACATACTTTCTCTGTATAGCAGGAAGATAAATTCTTCTCGAGTTGATATCCTCTATTACATCTCTGATACTCTTCTTTTCATAGGCCATAACGGTTCTCCTCACTACTTAGTATTTTTCTAATAACTCCATTAAATACGGCATAGATAAAACGCCATCTCACCAGATTTTTTCCATTCTATTCGATAATCCCCGTTTATCTCAATCTGCTCATCTTTTCTTCCTGTCGGCTTTACTATAAGCCCATGAACAGGTTTGTTTCCTCTGAAATATTCATAAATCCCATCTTGTCTTATTCCAGAATAGAAAGCCTTATCCTGAACTAACGTCAAACAATATGTATTCTTAAAGCCTGCATCCTTAAGTTCTTCCATAAATTTAATATCTTTAACAAAGGAAAACATCTGCTCTGGATATTGTCCATTAAGCGGATACTTAAGCTCAATAGCATATTTTTCGCTATCATTAAAAGCAACAATATCTATCTCATGCTTAATTGTTTTATTTATACCAAAGAACTTTGTATTTCTTTCAAATTGAATTTTATACCCTGTTAGTCTTTCACGGAGAAATATTCCCAATTCATGCTGCAAACTAAACTCGTTATACACTTCAACATTTCCTGATATGACAAACTGCATAAATTCACTTATTAAACGTTCCAGTACCATACATGTCTCTCCTTACCCTAGGTTCACTGTTTTATTCATTCCGGCATTGCAAGATAATATCCCTGGAATAAATCAGCACCTAATTCCTTCATGCATTCATATTCTTGTTTTGTTTCAACACCTTCTGCAACAACAAGTAAATTCTTATGATGCATCGTTTCTATTATGGCACCGCAATTGGCCTTCTTATATTCATCGTGATCTATTCCTGATAAAAGAGCTCTGTCAATTTTTACGATATCAGGCTTTACCATCTCAACTATATGCATATTATTAAATCCAGCGCCATAGTCATCAATAGCAATCTGATTATTATTGATATCAGCATATTTTCTTTTTATAAGGGATGTTTCAAGAGAAAATTCAGGATATTCCAGACATTCTATAATCATAGCTTTTTTATCATTTCCATAATAAGAAATATATGCTTTTACCTCTTCTTGGGTAAAAAGTTCACATGGAAATGAATTTACAGAAAGCACTTCTTTATAAGATCTAAGAAAATACTTCTGCGTTGCCCCAAACAAAGTGGCAACCTCCAGTACATGAAGCTTACCTTGTTTTTCATATTTTTCTATCAGTTCAGTAACTGTCATTTCATAAGGTCTCATAAGAGCTTCTCTTGCATAAATAGTTTTCCCGTCAGGATAAAAAATCGGCTGGAATACATATTCTATTTTAAGCTCCATGAGTGCCTTCTTGATGTCCGCAGAAAGTGGCAAATCATCAAAATAAATCATATATATCCCTCATAAAACAAACATTCCTATAAGCCATAAATAGGAACTTTAATTCTCCTTAAATTATATACCAACACGAATAGTGCTTCAATAATATGAAAGCCATTAAAAAGGGCATATATAAAGTCTTTTTTCAAAGCTGCAAAGGAAATTATACATGCCTATTTAAAAAACAGAAGATTCTGATTTTATCTTGTCTATAAAAAAATTTGTGCTACTATGAAATCAATAAATCCGTATGGTAGTTGTCTAACTCAAAAAA
>JAILEJ010000093.1 GCA_024688095.1 Butyrivibrio sp. | reverse complement strand
AACCGCTTTTACCATTTCTACCTCTTTCTGCGATTTCTCGCCAAAGCCTGATAAGGCCAAATTACTAATTCGAAATCCTTCACTATAATACATCATTACAGCGCATAAGTAAAACCCAAAATTCAATTTTGTCTCTTATTTTCTCTATATATTCTGGATATTTTTAATCTACTATTATCATTTTTATGTTTTAAATCATTAAAAAGTAAGTGTAGAGTTGATTTACACTTAAAATATACCTGGGGCAATTATACTTGAAAATCAACATGCATATATTATTCTCTTACAACTACTTTCTTATGGTACAAAAAGAGCCTGACATTTTGGCCAGGCTCTTAGAAATTATGGGGTAATACTTTTAATTAAGGGTTATATAATAATTATTATCATTAAAGGTTTTGGGATAATTATTATCATTAAAGCTTTTAGGGATAATTATTATCATTAAAGCTTTTAGGGATAATATTTACAATAGTTTATCTTTAGATATTATCAGTTTGAAATGCTAAATTGAGAAATAAGGTCATTTAAGTTATCAGACTGATCTGAAAGTTCCTGTGATACCGCGCTGGATTCCTGAGCAGTTGCTGAATTACTCTGTACAACATTAGAAATCTGCTCGATACCCTGATCAATTTCATTCATACTTTGTGACTGTCTGCTTGCCATTTCTTCAGTATCTCTAATCATCTCAACTATTTCTGATACAGATGTCTGAACCTGATCCAGTGCTTCTGTTGTCTCTGCAACAACTGCATTACCATTTTTGATTTCATCCATTGTATCTTCAATAAGCTGATGCGTATTCTTAGCAGCCTCTGTACTCTGTGTTGCAAGTGCACTGATTTCACCTGCTACGACTGCAAATCCCTTTCCTGCTTCACCAGCTCTTGCAGCTTCAATTGAAGCATTAAGTGCAAGCAGCTGTGTCTGTTTTGCAATACCTTCAATACTATTTGTAATAGTTTCAATTTCATTTGATGCTTCTGTAATTCTTGTCATAGCATCAGTAACAAGATGCATCTTCATTGCACTATTTTCAGCATCATCTTTTACCTGTGCTGCTTTTGTACGACTTTCCTTTGCAGTCTGTGCCATAAGTTTTGTCTGCTCAGTTACAGTAGTTACTGAAGCTGTAAGTTCTTCAATTGCTGCAGCCTGATCTGTAGCACCTTCTGCAAGACTAGTAGCACCCTGTGACATATTCATGGCACCCTGTGATACCTGCGATGAGGAGTCTTTTACCTGAGACAATGTATTACTGAGCTTATGAGAAATGTCTTCTATTGCATCACAAATCGCAACATAATCGCCAACATATATTTCCGGATTACTGCTTCCATGTGAGAAATCTCCACCTGCCATTCTTTCTAGTGTATCACTGATGTCTCCAACTATATTCTTTATTACATCTGTAGACCTGTTCAAATCATTTGCCAGATCTCCAAGTTCATCAGTTGATGAATATGAAATATCCAAATCAAGTCTACCATTTGCCATGTCTTCCGAAGCTCTCTTGAGAGTATTAACAGGTCCTGTAACACTTGCAGAAAGAACATTTCTCGAACTTATAATAAGCAGATATGTGAGAATTGTTGCTATTATTGCAATTATATTAATGATGATTATTACAAATAATGAAATCTTATATGCCATCAGTGAACTTGTCTGAGATTCACTACCAACTACTTTCATATCTGCAGCACATACTTTAACCTGCTCATATAATGTATTTTTAAAATACTCATAAATGGTGGGATCATCAGCTCCCGAATTAAACAAAGATACCATTTCATTAGTATACTTTTCCAATGTACCAAGATCATTTGTCAAAGTCGTCATATTTTCGCCACTATAAATATCATCAAGTTCATCAATTGAACTATTTATATCAGCGAATTTAGAAGAAATAGCTTCAACCTGTTCAGCAATTTCATCTGTGTCTTCTGCTGCAATAGCCCATAAACATGCTTTTGACAAGCTCTGTATATCTATTCGGATTTCAGCCTGCCATTTACTCTGCATATAATAGGTGTTATACATACTATATACTGCCAAAACAGATACACCACCCATTATAAAAAACATTACCAGCAATACAATTATTCTTGTCAAAACAGCATTGAATGCAAACTTAAATTTCTCAGCAACACTAATGTTTTCAATCTTTTCTTTGCTGACTTTAATAAGACCTTTCAGAAAACCCATCATTATCCCTCCATAAGAAAAAACACCTACACGTATATCATTATTCTATGAGTTAATAATCAAAAAAACAATTATATAGAATGGAATTATTGATTAAATATTTATAAATAAAAGCTCATATTTATTCTAGATATTGTTAATCTTTAATTATATATATTAAATACCTAATTTGTTTTCATTACTATTCCTTTCTCCCTCATTCCTTTTTTGCTCTCATTCATTTTTTATTTTCTTGCCTTTTTTGCTCTCATTCATTTTTTATTTTCTTGTAGTTCAGGAATTAACTTTAGCCATTCATTTCATTCCAATTTCCTGTTTCCATTCTCGACGAATTAAATTCCAACTTTCCTCTTATTCATTTTCTATTTTATTTGAGACAAGGAATTAACTTTAGACATTCACCACATTCCAATTTCCTGTTTCCATTCTCAACGAATTAAATTCCTGCTTTTTTCCATTCTTTTTCTACTTTCATTGATATCCGGAATTAAATGCTACACTAACCAGGCAAATTTACTTACTCTTCAACATATTTTATTTTTGCGGAAGCATATTTTATTTATCAGGCGGTTGATTACCTTATAGCCAAAGAAAAAGGCATGTCAAGAGTTCACAGAACCGCAAAGCAGCCAGCTCTTTACATACCTTTTACTTTGGCTATCCTATCTATAACGCCTGATAAATCAAATATCATACCACCAAAATCAAGTGGCATATTATAAAGAAGGCAAGAATCCTAGGTGCATTTCCATTTTGAACACAATAAGTCATAATTTTATATGACAATTTATTTCACTGACAATTAAATTTCTGATGGCTTAAACAGCCTATTTAAATATTTATTTCAATTAGACAATCAAGCTTACTGTAAATTATTGATCACTATTTAATATATTTTTTATTTCAAATAGGCAGATGAATTTCTCACTTCTTGATCATGGATTTTGGGATTAAATACAGACAATAGCACTTATCTGGATGTTCATACTAAAAAAGAACCTGATTACAGATTTCATATATCTGTAATCAGGTTCTTTGAATTTATTACGCTTATATCAACCTATTAGTTTGAGATCCTATTATTTAGCAGGATGCATTTACTGCAGCCTGCGTAAGAATATGATTCAAGCGTGAGCAGGCACTTTTTTGTCAGAACTTTATTGTGCCTGCGAATTCTGGCTTTGAAGCTTTAGCTGCAAAGCTAGAAGCGAGAGCGTGTTCTGAACGAAATAAGCTTTTATATAGTCGTCTCTACAAGTAATAGAAAAGTTCACCGTCAAATATTCAAACCCGCCTTCATCGTATGGAAAAGTTTCACCATCCGTTTTGTGAATTAAATTGTTATTTACTGTGGATTTTCTGCTATTGGGCTGTAGCCAATCTTTACATCAATGTCCTGGTTGTAGTTACCGAAGTTACGTCCGAAAATTGTAA
>JAILEJ010000089.1 GCA_024688095.1 Butyrivibrio sp. | reverse complement strand
TGCTGAAGATGTTATGAGCTGGATGGCAGCTGGAAAGACATCTGGATGGCACACATTCCTTAAGAAGACAGGTCTTGAGAACCAGACATGTCAGGTATTCGCTGATTTCGCTAAGGGATCAATCGATGCTGACGGTTTCGTTTCAACAATCGCTCAGGTAATTTCTTCTTACTACGCTGAATAATTCATGGCGGATTAACTTCAGACTTCAGCGGTGGCGGCTTAGTCCGCCGCCGCATTTTTAAACGTATCACTTAATTATTTTCTCAGTTAGAAAATGGAGGTTTTAGAATGGATGTCAATACTACTAGCAAGAAACTATTATCATTGATATGCCTATTTGCTGGTCTTATTCTCTTTATTGGCGCACTGATCCTGGATTTCTCAGGGTCAAAAGTTTCCTTCCGTGGTGCAATGCTTGTGTTAGGTATTATTTTGGTTCTTGCAGGGATGTTCTTCTTCCCTTCATTGAAGCACCACAGAACAATGGTTAATATTATTTTCTTATTCCCATTGCTATTCACATTTGCAGTTACAGTTATCATTCCTCTTATCCTTGGTATAGGATATTCTTTCACAGACTGGAATGGTATTAAGCTCAAAAATGTAGTCGGCTTTGCAAACTATGCTAAGATGTTTACACAGCCAAGCTTTATATGGTCAATCCTTATAACATTTTTATTCGTAGTATTTAATATGATATTAGTAAACCTGGTTGGATTCTTACTTGCTCTTTTATGTACAACTAAGATCAAAGGTCTTGGATTCTTCAGAGCATCTTATTTCCTTCCAAACCTTATTGGTGGTATCGTACTTGGTTATATTTGGCAGTTCATCTTCAGTAACGTTGTTACTAAGTTCACAACTAGTCTTTTCGATTACAGATACTCAATGATTTCAGAAACTAACACAGCATTTATGGCAATCATTATTGTTTATGTATGGCAGTACGCTGGTTACATTATGCTGATTTATATAACAGGACTTAACACAGTACCTAGAGATGTACTGGAAGCAGCAGCTATCGATGGTGCAAATGCAAGAGAGGTTCTCTTCAACATCAAGATTCCTATGATTGCTTCTACATTCACAATTTGTACATTCCTGACACTTACATCTGCATTCAAGCAGTTCGATGTAAACCTTGCTCTTACTAATGGTACAGGTTCAGTTGATGGATTCCTTGGTGACAACTATCTGACAAACGGTACTGAAATGATAGCTCTTAACATTTACAGTACTGCTGTAAATAAAAACAACTACGCTCTTGCCGAAGCAAAGGCTGTATTATTCTTCATAATACTTGCTACAGTATCAATTCTTCAGGTAAGAATATCAAATAAGAAGGAGGTGGAGATGTAATGAATAGAAAACCCAAAACATCTACAACGGTTATTCAGACAATTATAGCCATCATCATTGCTATATATGTATTATTTCCATTTTTCCTTGTTGTAATTAACTCTTTTAAGAATACAGAGTCAATTACAAAAGATCCTATCGGTTTTACCGGTATGAGTTTTTCACAGTTTACATCAAACCTTACAGATGTTATCAATAATACCCACTTCCTTTTCTGGAGTGCATTTGGTTCATCTGCAATAATTACAGTTTTATCACTTGTTCTTCTGGCAGTATTTGGTGGTATGGCTGCATGGGTTATTTGTAGAAATCACACTGTATGGTCAAGAGTAATATATTTCATTTTCATTGCTTCTATGATCATTCCTTTCCAGGTTGTTATGCTTCCTCTTATTTCTACCTTCAGAGATGTTGGTAAATTTATTGGAATACAGATGCTTCAGTCTATTCCTGGTCTTGTATTTGCTTATTGCGGATTTGGTGGTGCCATGACAGTATTTATTCTTACAGGTTTCATCAAGGGTATCCCTTATGAACTTGAAGAAGCCGCTGGAATTGATGGATGCGCTCCAGAAGGTGTATTCTTCAGAATCATCTTCCCACTTCTTAAACCTGTTATTACAACAGTTACAATCCTTAATGGTATGTGGATCTGGAACGATTACCTTCTTCCATCTATGATGCTTGGTCAGAATGGTAAAGTAAAAACACTTCCTGTTGCAGTTCAGGCTTTCGTTGGATCATACGTAAAACAGTGGAACCTGATCCTTGCAGCGGCACTTCTTGCAATCATTCCTATGATCATCGTATTCCTCATCGGACAGAAACAGATCGTACAGGGTATGGTAGATGGTGCTATCAAGTAATAAAGCCTTTCATTAACATTATCTGTTTATTTTAGAGATAATGAGTTACAAATAAAAACAGATGGCCTTTAAAGGGTCATCTGTTTTTTATTGCATTATTATATTCAGAAAAATTATTTGTCAGGAATCATTATTGTAAGTCCCTTATTGATATTGCGTATAGAAACTTCTGAAAGAGTTCCTCCATATTCTCCATCCCTTGTCCAGGAAATATTTTCATTTGAAGAAATATCCATTTTAGCTGTTTTAAAACAGTACATATAATCTGTATCTATATCCCTGTCTGTAAGAGCCGCAATTAAATTTCCAAGTTCCATCATATTGTCGGGCATTTTTATAAAAGTCGCTTCAAAAACTCCATCATCAAGCTTTACATTTTTTCCCGTAATTTCTTTAAAGCCTCCAACTGAAAATGAATTGGTAATCATACCAAAAATAAAATCATCTTCTATAACACCTTCTTCATAGGTTATCTTCAGGTGATAGGATTTTACATTCGTAAGTTCTTTGGCTCCCTCAAGAATATAAGCCATATGTCCAAGAACATTCTTTAATTCCTGCCTCGTTTGATAAGATACATTTGTAAAAAGACCAAATGCAGCAGTATACACAAAGCTGTCATCATTAAGCATTCCAATATCACATTGATATTCCTTACCCGTCACAACAACTTTAGCCGCTTCACTCATTACTGAAGAAATTCCAAGACTTGAAGCAAAGTCATTAGTTGTTCCAGCTGGAACATAGCCTATTGGCAGCTTCTTTTCGGACTTAACCATGCCCTCAACAACTTCATCAAGAGTACCATCTCCGCCGCTACAGGTTACAATATCAAATCCATCTTCTCGCTCTATAACGGCTCTTGTGGCATCTTCTACGCCCTGAGTCGGATATGCAGTTACATCATATCCACCTTTTACAAAAACATCTATTATATCAAGCAAATTGCCTCTTATTTGTTCTTTTCCTGCCTTAGGATTATATATAAAGAGCATTTTCTTTTTCTTCATAAAAATCTCCTTAAACGAAAAATGGTCCGACTGTTAAGCCGGACCAGAATAATATTTGTTGCAAATTCAAGCCTTTACAGTCTTTTCTCCAAGAAGATAGCTTTCCATATCTGCTACAACTGCCTCTTCATCTGAGCCTTCTGCAATAACTGTAACCTGCTCACCACTGCTAAGGTTAAGTGTCATCATTCCCATAATACTTTTTGCATTAACTTTTTTGGACTGAGCTTCAATATGTACTGTACTGTCATATTTACTTGCAAGCTGTACAAGCTCAGCTACAGGACGTGCTTCTAAACCATTTGGTAACTTTACTTCGATAGATTTTGTGATCATAATTCTCCTCTTTTCCTCTTTTTAAAATCTGATTTTGTCAGCAATCTCACTTAGTTTCCTGAGTCTATGATTCACACCAGATTTACCAACAGGTGGATCAAGATATTTACCCAATTCTACTAATGATGCTTCGGGATATTGTAGTCTAGCCTCTGCTGTTTCTCTAAGACTATCCTGCAATTTATCAAGCCCGTAATGATCTCTGATATATGTTATATCTTCAACCTGTTTAGTAGCAGCATTAACAGTCTTGGTTATATTGGCAGCTTCACAGTTAACCCTTCTGTTAACAGAATTTCTCACATCCTTAACTATTCTGAGATTTTCCATTTCCATCATTGAAACCGGAGCTTCCATAACATTCAAAAGATCTACTATTCCGGATCCTTCTTTTAAATAAACAACATAATATTTTTTACGTTGTATTATTTTTGATTCTATATCAAAGCTTTCAATCATAGCTTTGATTTCTTCTGCCTGTATCAAAGAGCCGCATACAAATTCCATATGATACGATTTATTAGGATCACTCATGGAACCTATACACAAAAAAGTATCTCTGAGAAACGCCCTTTTGCAACAAGAATTTCTGACAATTATAGGATTTACACCATCTTCCAAAGATCTGATCTCATGTGTCTCATCAGTTATTCTCAATGACATTAAAACCTGCATAATTAAGGATTCATCAGCTTCTATACGATGATATATACGCCCATTAATATGCTTTTCATTCGGCTTTTCGTTTTCAAAAATACCTTTATCTATATTAAATGCTTTTTTTAATATTGTAAAGAACTTTCTGTTAACCTGACTATTCTCATTTTGTAAATAAAGTCTTGGAATCCCTTCCTCTGAAACTTCTATATATCCCATTGCGTAAATTATTGCAGCAAGCTCTGCAATCTGACAATGCCTGGAACTGCCAATTTTTTTGGAAAGTTCTTCTTTAACATCTCCAGAAAAAGACACCTCTTACCTCATTTTTCCATTAATTTAGCAACATTATTTTTTAAATCTCTATGTGACTTTTTGATTCCATAATTCCCTTTTTTGGCTTTTAGTCTGTCATAGATTTCATTTGTGATTGTGACACTTCTATGCTGGCCTCCGGTACATCCTATTGCAACGACAAGCTGATATTTTCCTTCTCTTATATATCCTGGGATAAGAAACTCAAGCATATCTGTCAATTTATCGCAAAATTCGCCGCATTCCGGAAAGCTTTTTACATAATCCTGTACTCCTTTATCATTTCCGGTTTGTAGCTTTAATTCGTCAATATAAAAGGGATTTGGCAGGAATCTGACATCAAATACCAGATCTGCATCTGCAGGTATACCATATTTGAATCCAAAGGATAATATCGAAACCATC
>JAILEJ010000022.1 GCA_024688095.1 Butyrivibrio sp. | reverse complement strand
ATTTCTTTTCGCATATGCAATTGTCTTTCTGACTGAATCTTTAATACTCATTTAACCAGTAAGTCTCCTGTTTACAATACAATATAGATTATTGATTTTCTTCTATAGATCAATAAGCGCACCCATACCATGTTCTTATAAAGAAAGTGCATATCCTGCGTTCCATTATAGTGCATAAATCCAATCTCCACAATTGCAACCCTCAATCCCCACCATCTTGGATATGGTTTTGGAAAGTTCACCTATTGTATATTAAATTGTAAACTACAATTTTTTCAGACTTCAACCATTGTAAAACTTGTTTAAAAATAATTGATAAGCTAAAATACAAATATATTATTATATATAAAGCATTAATAATGCTTATTAACCAATTCTTTTTTAATGGGAGGAAAAATGAAAAATAATATATTCAAAAAAGACGGCTCTACATCAACCTCTAATGGCACTTTAAACCAGCAATCAAGCTCCACCCCCCCCGAAAAATAGAGGATACAATAGTTTCCTGGCTTATTTCAAATGCTGATATTTTATTCTTTATAATAGTAACAATTATTTCTGTCTGGATGCATATTCTCCCTAGAGGAATACAATCCGGAGATGCCTGGGGATACCTTCTTCCATGGTATGATGAAATAAAGGAAGCTGGTGGATGGAATTCCCTAAATCATCAAGTAGGAAATTACAATATTCCCTATCAGATATTAATTATTATAGGTACGTATCTTCCCCTTAATCCACTCACATATTACAAATTACTTTCTGGTATATTTGATTTCATTCTTGCACTTTCAGTTGCTACATTGGTAAAAGAACTTACCAATCATAAATATGGCAGATTTGGATTTGTATTAGTATATAGCATTATTTTAATTATTCCTACTGTTTTTTTAAATTCTGCTGTCTGGGCACAATGTGATTCCATGTATAGTAGTTTTGTTGTTTTAACAGTACTGTCTCTATATAAAGAGCAATACAAAAAAGCATTTATTTTTTGTGGATTTGCTTTTGCAATGAAACTACAAGCTATCTTTGTGGTTCCATTAATTATCTATCTTTATTTGACCAGAAAAAATTTTACCATTTTACACTTTTTATTAATCCCAATCCCCAATCTAACACTTAATATTCCTGCTTATTTTTATGGAAGAAGTCCATTAGACACGCTTAGCATATATCTTGAACAAACAGACACATTTAAACAGATGACCATAGACTGTGACAATTTTTGGATGTTTTCTGAGCTTGGCTCATATGACCATCTTTCTGGTGTTGCTATTGGCTATACTTTAATATTACTTGGCACAGGACTCTTGCTTATATTAAGAGGAGGCTGTCCAATAAATGATAGAAAATTTTGGACAGCTGACAAATTTATGCTCCTTTGTGTGTGGTCTATGATGACTACTATTTTCTTTTTACCAGCTATGCATGAACGATATACATATTTATTGGATGTCCTATTATTTGCAGCCGCATTTACAGATAAAAGATTATTTAAAGTATGGTTCGCCGAAGCTATGGTTAGCTATATTACTTATGCAAGATATCTGTTTGGTACAGATCTTGTCAAACAAATTCCTTCTGCTGTAAATATGGTATGTTGGTTTTACTTAACCTGTAGCAGTCAAGAAAAGTAGACACGAAAAATATTTTTTTGTTGTTTTATTTTTCAAAAGTGGACATTTGCCACATTTTTGAACAGTTTTCTTTTTCAAAAGTAGACACACAAAAATTTTTTCATGCTCTTTCTTTTTCAAAAGTAGACACATCCCTAGAATGCGCTTGTTTACGGCGTTTCTGCACAAACTTTGGTTCCTCTGAGAGGACTCTATTTTCAAAGGTATTTTTCTTCTCTAATTCTCCCCTATAGTATCGCTTTCTGTAGTTTTCCGGAGTATCATACCTAATGGCATAACAGGGACGGTGTTTGTTATAGAAATCTACATATTTCTCAAGAACTTCCATGAATTCTTCTCTTCGCCTACAATCATCGATTTTGAAGTCCATGTACAGTTCTTCCTTCATCCAACCGTTTATAGATTCATTTACCGGGTTATCCGTTGGTTTTCCGGCCCTAGACATGGATCTTACAATAACAGTGTCCTTGATCAGCTCATTGTATGCCATTGAAGCATAGACACTGCCTTGGTCTGTATGCAAGACTACAGGTTCTTTCTGGCCCTTAAGAATACCTTTTACATCCTCAAGTCCATCTATATATTGGTTTCTGTCGCCTTTACGTGCTGCAACCTTATAGGTCAGAATTTCCTTGGTAAAGGCATCAAAATAGAATGTTACTTCAAAGTAAAAATACAAAAACTTGAAAGCTGTCAT
>JAILEJ010000523.1 GCA_024688095.1 Butyrivibrio sp. | reverse complement strand
TTCTACTTTATATAGGCGTTGGTTTAAATGCAAAAAGTAATTATGTTTTTCTTGGTAAAGTCAGAGTCAGAACATTAATTGGACTTATGGTATTTGATATTACTGTAATTCTATACCAGTTTATTAATAGATATATTCTTGTAACAGGGCTTGCGATTGCTTTTAATATTGTGATATTAATAATAATTTTTTATTTTGTAGATGTAATTTTTGATGAGGTTACTGGATTAAAAAATAAAGAAGGATTTAAACGTTCATGTAGTGAATATATAAAAAAAGCTCGCTCAGTTGATGGATACTATATTTTTAAGCTTGAAATTTATAATTTAAAAGTTATAAATGAAAAATACGGTTATGAAGAATCAAATGAAATCATAAACTTTCTTTCAAAAAGAATAGAAACTTCTTTAAAGGATTTTACAAATGATTATATAATTGGAAGAATTGGTGGAGATGATTTTGCCATTATGGCTCCATATGATGGTGTATCACATCCGGATATGGTATGTAATCTGCAAACTGTTATGGGATCTGATGATCCTAAATACGATTACGTTGCATATCTTTATGCAGGAGCCTGTGAAATTAAGGATAAAAAAAGTGATGTCACTACAATTCTTGATAATGCGGATTATGCTCTTGGTTATATCAGAGGCAAGTATAATAATCATATTGCAGTTTATGAAGGCAGGATACAGGAAGATGATAAGAATACAAAAGAAATAGAGCAGCGTGAAAGACAGGCTATAGAAAATGATGAATTTGCTCTGTATTTGCAGCCTATTTATGATACAAAAACCCAGAGGGTTGTAAGTGCAGAAGCACTTGTAAGATGGATTCCTGAGGATGGAAAGATTATTAGTCCGGGAGCATTTATTCCTATTTTTGAAAAAAATGGATTTATTACGAAACTTGACCTGCTTATTTTTAGTAAGGTTTGCAGAAATCTTAGAAAATGGCTGGATGAAGGACTAAATGTTGTTCCTGTATCGGTAAACTTTTCAAGAATTGATATGATGTCGAATAATATTATAATGGATATCATGTCGATCATAAATGCGCATAGAATTCCACATGAGCTTATTAAGATTGAAATTACTGAAAGTGCCTTTAATGACAATGATGACAGAACCATTGAAAATATGAAGACCCTTCATGATGAAGGTTTTAAAATAATGATGGATGATTTTGGCAGTGGATATTCTAATTTGAATATGTTTAGAGAAATGCCAATTGATATTGTTAAAATTGATATGGTTTTTCTTAAAAATATTGAGATTTCTGACAATGGAAAAATTGTTGTTAAATCTGTTGTAGAGATGACCAAAAAGCTTGGGCTTCCAGTTGTTGTTGAAGGTGTGGAGACGGATGAACAATATGATTTCATAAATAATATAGATTGTGAAATGACTCAGGGATATCTTTTCTCAAAACCAATACCAGCAGGAGATTTTGAGAAGAATATTTTGAGAGGATAAGAATTTAAAAGAAACTCGTCATTATTTGGTTTTATAAAAATCAAATAATGATGAGTTTTTTTTGATATTCGTTTATATTATGCGAATTATATTTAATATCATATATGGATGAGGCAGTTATAGTTTCGATAAAAAGTCTCTCTGAGAGTGGATTTTGTGAAAAATCTGCCTTGGAAAGTTTTTCTATTACAGGTATTGAACTTGATTTCTTTAATTCCTTTAAAAGGCTGGAGGATTCTTTTTTTAACCCCAAAATTCTGGCGTAGGCAGTATAGTTATCATCTTTGTACTGTGTAAGTCTGTCAGTTCTGATATCCAGCAATATATGAAAGAGCATACGGCTGATTCTGCTATAGGTTATATCTTTGGATTTTAAAAGAAGTGCAAAGCTTTTAAAGTCTGAATAGTTATACAGATTATTTCTTATTTTGTTTGAAAAATCTTCTGTAATATCAGCAAATACTGTATAGTCATGCCCTGGTGTCATCATTAATTTATAATGCAGCATTTCAGAATAATTATTTTCTGAAATAAGTGTACAGCCTCTATCTAATTCCTTTTTGAATGTATCCAGACATTTTTTTGGTACAAAATTAGATATCATCTTAAGATTTGTTTCAATCGTATTTCTGTGGTCGAAAAGCTGATTTCTTATTGCGGTGGCACTTGCAAGAAAATAATCTATATTTTTATTATTCTTGAGTGAAATCAAAGAATTGTCATATTCATTTGTGCTTATATTAAATGTATCTGTAGAGCAGACAGGTAGTGATTTCTGATGATATCCACCATCTGTTCTTGATATGGTAATTGGAGAAATTCGACTGTTTTGTTTTTGGAGAGCACGAATATATTCTATTGCTAAGATATTGTTGGGGGATGAGAGAGTATTTATTATAGTTTTCTCATCTATATCAAATTTGTTTATGAGTTCAGGAATCAGCGCATTCTGCCTTGCAAGAGCGTAGCTTTTTCCTTTTTTTAATTCTATGGACAGATTATCTTTGAAAGTGTCAGATTCCTCATTTAAGCAGGTAGCTATCTGAGTCAGTAGGTTTATATTTCCGCATTCACTTCCAAAGGCAAGATAATCAACAATGCCGGTTTTGTTTAGAATTGATACAGCGCCACAGGCAAAGTATTCTGCACTTCCAAGACTATAGTAGGAGGGCAGTTCAAGTACAAGATCTGCACCACAAATAAGAGCCATTTCAGCTCTTGAATGTTTGTCTGTAATAGCCGGAATACCACGTTGTGTAAAGTCTGAACTCATGATGATGATGATGTAGTCTGCACCAGTAAGTTCTCTGGCCTTTTCAATAAGGTATTTATGACCGTTATGAAATGGATTAAATTCAGCAATTATAGCAGTAGTTTTCATTTGTTGAAAGCGCTTACAAAAAAATCAAATTTTTGTACAGTTTTTTCCTTGTTTAAAATTACCATGAGAGTATACTAATACAGTAATGTGCTGTTTTTGCATTGTATGAAAAAATTTACATTTACAAAGCATACAACTCATAATTATTTACAGTATATCATTAATTTTTTTATATGTGTTAAAAGTAGTAAATGCTTAATTTTTGCTATTAAAATAAATATTTAGATATTTTCTGATGGAGGTAAAAATGAAAATTTTAGTTATTAACTGTGGAAGCTCATCACTTAAGTTTCAGCTTATCGATTCTGATACAGAAGCTGTGATCGGAAAGGGATTATGCGAGAGAATAGGTATTGATGGAAGAATCAGCTTTACACCTGAAGGAAAGGATAAGATAACAAAAGATGCAGCTATGCCTGATCATAATGAGGCAATTAAGCTTGTTATCGAGGCTCTTACAGATCCAGAAACTGGTGTTGTTAAGTCTCTTAGTGAAATTGATGCTGTTGGACACAGAATCGTACATGGTGGAGAGAATTTTACCAAGTCAGTAGTTATAAATGAAGATGTAATTAAGGCAATTGAAGAGGTTAGTGATCTTGCTCCTCTTCACAATCCTGCAAACCTTATCGGTATTCGTGCATGTCAGAAGATTATGCCTGGTGTTCCTATGGTTGCAGTATTTGATACTGCATTCCATCAGACAATGCCTGAGGATGCTTATTTATATGGACTTCCATATTCATGCTATGAGAAATATAAGATCAGAAGATATGGTTTCCACGGTACAAGCCATGCTTATGTAAGCAAAAAGGCTGCTGAGCTTGCAGGTGTTGATTATGAGAATTCAAAGATTATCGTTTGCCATCTTGGAAATGGTGCGTCAGTATCAGCTGTTAAGAACGGTAAGTGCATTGATACTTCGATGGGTCTTACACCACTTGAAGGACTTATCATGGGTACAAGAAGCGGAGATGTTGATCCTTCAGTTATTGAGTTCATTGAGCAAAAAGAAAATCTTTCAACCAAAGAGGTTATGAACCTTTTAAATAAGAAATCCGGTGTATTTGGTCTTTCAGGTGATGTTTCATCTGACTTTAGAGATCTTGAAGCTGGATATCTTAAGGGTGACGAAGGCTGTAAGAGAGCTGTAGATACATTTTGCTACAGAGTTTTAAAATATATTGGTTCTTATGCAGCAGCACTTAATGGTGTAGATGTAATTGCATTTACAGCAGGTGTTGGTGAGAATAGTCCTTTTGTTAGAAAGATCATTGCTGAGAGATTATCATATCTTGGAATTAATCTTGATGAAAAAGCAAATGATGTACATGGTAAGGAACAGCTTATTTCTACAGCAGACAGCAAGGTTAAGGTTTTTGTAGTTCCTACTAATGAAGAACTTGCAATTGCAAGAGATACTGCAGCTCTTGTTTAATACCTTTAAAGAATGATTTTAATATTTTTAATTTGAAAGAAAGAGGTTTAATATGTTTGGTTTTGGTGAAATGATTGCTTCTCTTAAGAAGAATCCAAAGAAAATAATTTTTACAGAAGGTTCAGATCCTAGAATTCTTGAAGCTGCTTCACGTCTTCTTGCCAGCAACTTCTTAAAGCCAATTCTTCTTGGAAATCAGGAAGAAATTGAAAATGCGGCAGAAGAAGCTGGATACAATATCCGTGGTGCTGTTATTATTGATCCTGATAAATATGAGCGTTTTGATGAAATGGTAGATATGTTCTGTGAGATCAGAAAGAGTAAAGGAATGACTCCTGAACAGGCTAGAAAGATTCTTGCTGGAGCAAACTACTTTGGAACAATGCTTGTAAAGATGGGTGAAGGTGACTGTCTTCTTGGCGGAGCAACATATTCAACTGCTGATACAGTAAGACCAGCTCTTCAGATCATCAAGACAAAGCCAGGTAACTCAATCGTTTCATCCTGCTTCATTCTTGTTCGTCCTTCAGCTACTGGTGAAAACGAGGTTCTTGCTATGGCTGACTGTGCTATCAATCTTTATCCTACAGAAGATGAACTTGTTGAAATCTGTGGCGAGACAGTTGAATGTGCAAGAATATTCGGTGTAGATCCTAAGGTTGCTTTCCTTAGTTATTCAACACTCGGTTCAGGTAAGGGTGATGACGTTACAAAGATGAGAAATGCTACGGAGAAGGCTAAGGCTAAATATCCGGATCTTCCAATTGAAGGTGAACTTCAGTTTGATGCAGCTGTTTCTCCTAGAGTTGCTCGTACAAAATGCCCTGGATCAGTTGTTGCCGGACATGCAAATACATTTATCTTCCCAGATATCAATGCTGGTAATATTGGTTACAAGATTGCTCAGCGTATGGGTAATTTTGAAGCTTATGGTCCTATCTTACTTGGTCTTAATGCTCAGATTAACGATTTGTCACGTGGATGTAATGCTCTTGAAGTATATTCAATGGCTATCATCACAGCAGCATTATCTTAAATTATTGATTTTCATTAGAAAATCAATGATCTATAAAATATTGATTTTAAGCAGTCAGATTTTCTGGCTGCTTTTTTTATTTAGTAGGAAATTCCTCCGAATTTCCTACTAAATAAAAAAGCCACGCTTTAGATGCGTAGTTTGCAAAGAGG
>JAILEJ010000519.1 GCA_024688095.1 Butyrivibrio sp. | reverse complement strand
TATTCGCAGCCTAAAACCTTTAATTGCTTAGGACTTACCAACTTCATAAGATAAGCTTATTTAGTGCGCCTAAAATCAACTATTAAAGGTAATTTCGCGCCTATGCGCGAAACATCCGATTTTATAATCAAGATTGCGGACGAGCTTCAGCGAGTTTCGCAATTACCTACTACTATTTTATTACAAAACAACAATGTATAAACACTTTAAATATTTAATTGAACCATTCATCTAAATATCATATATAAATCAGAACCATCTGTTTGTTATAAAGTAGTATTGCCCCGGATCAATTTTAAGTGTGAATCAATACTGTCTGTCTCATAAGAAAAAATCACATAAAAATTAGCGTTGTGCCAAACTATTCCTTTGCAGCAACGCTAACTGTGCTCTTTAACAATATAAAAAATAACTATATTCAGAATAGTTTATCCTATAAAATCCTTAATCTGTTTATCCATAATTTCAGAAATATCTCCACCATTCAACCACACATCTGTCCATTCAATAATAGCATCCATTGCTTTATCAATGTTCCAGTGCGGTTTCCATCCAAATGTTGAAGTAATCTTTGAATGGTCCAGTTTTAAGAAATTTGCCTCGTGAGGACCTACATCATATACATTTTTCCATGATGCCTTAAATACATCTGATGTAATCTTATCATTCCATTTGTTACAAAATAATGTTACAAGATTACCAGTATTAATACAATCCTCATCATCAGGTCCTACATTGTAGCTGCCCGCATATGATTTATCCTCATACTGAGCTGCTGCAATAATGAGATACGCGTAAACTGGCTCCATTACAAACTGATAAGGTCGTGTAGAATATGGATTACGCACAATAATCTCTTCTTTTTTCTGCATTGCTCTTATACAATCAGGAATAATTCTATCATTAGCAAAGTCTCCTCCTCCAATCACATTACCAGCACGTGCTGTGGATATTGCACATGTCTTAGCCTGACCATGAACTAAACCATCTGAACCGATATCTTCAGCTTTATCAAGATAAGCTTCATTAAAAAATGAATTTCTATAACAGCTTGTTACAAGCTCAGAACATGATTTTGAATTAGAATATGGATCGAATCCGTTAAGTTCTTCATTTTCACGATATCCCCAGTTCCACTCTTTATTAAGATATACCTTATCTGTAGTTACATTTACAAAAGATTTAACTGATGGACACTGTCTTACACATTCAAGAACATTTACTGTTCCCATTACATTTGTCTCATAAGTATAAACAGGATTCTTATAGGAATCACGTACTATTGGCTGTGCAGCCATATGAATTACAATTTCTGGCTGAGTTTCGTTAAAAACCTCTTTAAGATGAGAAATGTCTCTGATATCACCTTCTACAGAATTCATCTTATCTACAACACCGCACATTTCAAAAAGGCTTGGATCTGTTGGCGCCTTAAGAGCATATCCTGTAACCTTTGCTCCTGCTCCAATAAGAGCTCTACACATCCAGCTTCCCTTAAAGCCAGTATGTCCTGTAATTAATACCTTCTTATTTTTATAAAAACTTATATTAAATTTATACATAATTCCTTTTCATTTACCTATTTAATAAAACTACAACATCTTATCATTTTCCATATATTCAATAACCTTTTTTATACCCTCCACAAATGATACCTCAGGCATAAATCCAATAGCATCTATTGTCTTGGATATATCCGGTTGTATTCCCACAACCTTGTTTATCGAACCATAAGAACCAAATTCACATTCAGCAGAATTTTCATGATTTTTATCCCAGACCTCTTTAATCTGCTCTATATATTTGCGCAAAGGCCTGGTATCATTTCCTGCTATATGATATATACCACTTTCCACATCCTTTGTACCTAAAAGGTAAAACATCTTACCCGCATCTGATTCATAAAGATAATTCCACATCTGTGTCCCTGCTGAAAAAGATGCTTTATCTCTATTCATAAATGAGTTTACAGCATACTTTATCATGGTCCATTCCTGGTCTCTTGTCCCGTATACGCTAAATATCCTGGTCCAGATATGTTTCATATTATTCTGCTCACATGTAAGTTTTGAAAGCATACCCGCTGAAAGCTTTGCCATTCCGTACGCATTTATTGGCTGCGGTTTGGTTTCAGGAGTTATAACACCATCTATACTTCCATATTCTGCCTGAGAACCAGCAAATATGAACTTCTTACAATGAAACTTTAATGCAAAATCAGCAACAAGAAGTGTATCTCTTATATTCTTCTCCTGAGCTGTTGCCAGATTACGCTCAAACTTGGAAGTATATCCCCATGCAAAATGATATAGAGCATCATATTCAAGACCATCAAATTCTATATTATCAAAATTCTCTATATCAGCATGTACTATATGAACCAAATCAGATTTTGAAATACGGTTTTCTCTGATACTCCCCTCTCTGACTATTGCCATAACTTCTGTATTATTTTTTATACATTCATCTATAAGTGCACATCCGAGCATGCTTGTGGCACCAGTAATAATACACCTCATGATAATACCTCATTATCATTATTTATGGTTAATAAATAATATAACATCATTATCTAATATAATAATCTTCCTGATTATTATACTTATCATGCGCCTCTCTCAAGTTCTCTTTTGTAAATGGTTCTGTATAAGAACTTTTATCTATATTATCTAACATATATTGTGTTAAATATGTCAATTCCTCATATATAACTGGTCTGAGCTTAGTAATACACAATGGACTTTTTAATATATTAGCATACTCATTGTATGCACTTTCTGCATAATACATTTTCAACGAAGCATTATCACCATTTTCTTTATCCTCTAACTTGCATAAATTCATGTAAGCTCTTGCTATATTTGACTTTGTTACAAGTTCATCATCAACTTCATCCTCCAAATATAATTCATACAGAGCTATTGAATATAAAAAAACTTCTTTTCTTACTGTCTCATCAACAGCTGCGCACATTCCTATATTGTAATAACACGTAGCTGCGTAACTTAATGCTTTATTCTTATCAGTACCATACTTGCATGAAACTGCATATGAATCAAAATAATAATCGATTGCCATTTTATAAAAACCGACTTGATTTTGTGGCATGTCTTCATTACTTGAATCCCTTGCACATTTAGCATAATAATTTGCTATAATCTGTTCATTCGAATCATGTCTGTAAATATCTTTAGCCTCTTTCCTTTCAGCTGCAGCATCAGTACATATTTCAACTTTTTCGTCATATTCAAGATAGTTTTCATATGCCTCATATATCTCATTAGCCTGCATAATAGAATTTGCATATTCTTTTGTCATACGTTGATCTAATTCTATATCATCTTCTCTAGATTTAATTACACTGTTAAATCCTACTTTGCATTCACCTATTAGTTCTTCGTATGGTATTTTTTCTAAAATAATGTATTTCTTTAATTCTAAATCCTCATATTCTCCCCATGATGAATCAACTGCCTCATCTTCTGATGAAACTTCTTCTTCATATGTTTCATCAACTTACATCTCTTCTGCAGTTTTATAATCATTTTCAATTATATTTTTTTGTTCTTCCTCGCTTAATTCTAGTGAATCTACGTCATTTGATTCATCTACTTCATTTGAACTATTTGAGCTGACTGCATTATTATTAACTTCTCCAATAGTTATATTAGAGCTATTATTTATGCTAATAGATGTATTTTGGTTATCATTATAATTTTTACTGTTATTCTGATTAACACTAGTAATTCTATTTATACCGTCATTTTTAAAAAACAGTATCAATGTCACAATTGCAACAACTAATATTACTCTAAAAAATAGAGGCTTTTGTAAAAACCAATCCCAAATATTGCCTAAAACCCTCCCTCTAGCTTCATCATAATTTTCTTTTTTATTACTATCTCCACTTTTACTCATTCCTTCCTTAACTCTCCCACATATAAATTATAAACAAAAATAAGCACCCAAAGCTCATTTTATCATCTTCGAGTGTTCTATAAAACAAAATTCTATCCCTGCTCTACAGCCTCACAAATTGTCTTAGCCATATAATCAATCATTTCATCTGTCATTCCAGGATATACACCTACCCAGAACGTATCTCTCATGATTCTGTCTGTATTCTCAAGGCTTCCTACTACTCTGTAACCTTTTCCTGATGCTCTCATCTGATCAAAACATGGATGCTTTGTAAGATTACCTGCAAATAACATACGAGTCTGTACTCCATGCTCTTCAATATATGGAACAACCTTTGTTCTATCAATTCCTTCTTTGACTGTTATAAGGAATCCAAACCAGCTTGGATCTGCATTTTCTGCTGACTCAGGAAGAATTACCTTATCGGATATCTTCTCAAGTCCTGCCTTTAATCTCTTAAAGTTCTCTTTTCTACGCTCTACAAATGAAGGGGACTTAATAATCTGAGCACATCCAATTGCAGCCTGCATATCAGTTGCCTTAAGGTTATAACCAAAATGAGAATATACATACTTGTGATCGTACCCTTTAGGAAGTTCACCATACTGTCCATCAAATCTGTGCCCGCACATATTATCCTGTCCTGATACACAAGCGCAATCACGTCCCCAGTCTCTAAATGATCTGATAATCTTATTAAGAAGAGGATTATTTGTATATACAGCTCCGCCTTCACCCATTGTCATATGGTGTGGTGGATAGAAGCTTGATGTTCCAATATCGCCAATAGTACCTGTAAACTTCTTCTCTCCATTAATTACATATGTAGAGCCCAGTGCATCACAGTTATCTTCTATAAGCCATAAATTATGCTTATCACAGAACTCTTTAACTGCAGCAAGATCAAATGGATTACCAAGTGTATGAGCTGCCATTACAACCTTTGTCTTATCTGATAATGCATCTTCAAGTGTGTTAACATCTATATTGTACTGAGGAATAGTAACATCAACAAATACAGGAATAACACCATACTGGATTGCAGGAGTAACTGTTGTAGGAAATCCTGCAGCAACAGTAATCATCTCATCTCCTGGTTTAACCTGTCTGTCTCCAAGAAGTGGTGATGTGAGTGCCATAAATGCCACAAGATTTGCAGAAGATCCAGAATTGACCAAACTACAATATTTAATTCCAAGATAATCAGCAAATGCTGTTTCAAATTCCTTAGTATATCTGCCTGATGTAAGCCAAAACTCAAGTGCCGAATCTACAAGGTTGTGCATCTCTGCATGATCATATACACGTGATGCATATGTAATTCTGTCTCCTGGTTCAAAAGGCTTTCTCTTATTATGAAAAGTATCACAATACTCATCTACCGCCTTTAAAATATACTCTTTTGCTTCCTTCTCGGTCTTTCCTTCAAACATTATTCTTTCCATCCATATTTATATAATTACTCAAGTAAATTTATACTTAACATATATACTTACTCATCTGTATCTTCCCAATTTATACGCTTCTCCTCTACAACTATAGGACGATTAATTACTCTTGTATTAATATTCAAAATATATTCACCTACAAGTCCTGTAAACATAAGCTGAATTGCACCTATCAAAAACATTCCTATAAGCATAGGCGCAGAACCTGCATTGAATCTGTCCCAATAAACAAGTTTCATTACCAAGTAAACAATAGCAACTATTACATCTATAAGTGCACATATAATTCCAAAAAAGGTAACTACTCTAAGTCCCACTTTGGTATATGAAGTTATGCTCAGCATTGCAGAATCGTATAGTGAATAAAAATTGTTATGTGTCTTACCTGCTCTTCTCTTTGGTTGTTCGTATTCAACAAGCTTTAAATTAAATCCTTCACCATATTCTGCAACTATACCCCTTATAAATGGTACAGGATCATTCAATGACCTTAGAAGCTGAATAAATGTCTTATCATATAATCCAAAGCCTGTAAAATGCTCTATCATCCTTACAGATGACATATTCTTTATAAGCTTATAATATATGCTTCTTAAAAGGTATATGAATTTATTTTCCCTGCTCTTACTCTTAACTCCGCTTACAATCCTATGCCCCTTTTCCCATTCGTGTACAAAAACAGGAATCATTTCTACAGGATCCTGGAAATCTGCGCAAACAGGAATAACACAATCTCCATCAAGGGCACACATACCATAAAAAGGCGAGTTGAACTGACCGAAATTTGTCACATTAAAGATTGCTTTTATTTTCTTATTCCCTTTGCAAAGTTCTTCTATTTTCTTCCTTGTGCCATCTGTGGATGCATTATCAATAAAACATATCTCATAGTCATATGCTGAAAGCTTCTCCAATATGACATTTTCAACTGCTTTACTAATTGCCTCAACATTTTCTATTTCATTAAAGCATGGTATCAGAATGCTAATTTTTTTTCTGTTATTTTCCACAATAAAATCCCCAACTTATAACTGCTATAATTATCTACTATTCTGTACATAAAAACTATTTTCTATCAAATATCTCCATCTAACGCTCTGGCTTCTCTCTTAATGCTCTCTAATTCTTCTCTTGGAAGAAATGGCGCAAGATCGTCAAGTGGCGGGCTAACAAGTGTTCCATCTTCAAGCTTTTTGGTACTACTCTTAGGCTGCCATACCTGCGTGGTATCTGTGAATACCTCACAAATAACTGCTCTGTCATCGCTTAATACTTCCTCTAAGATTTCATCCATTTCACCATTTGAATGTATCTCAAAATATGGATAACCAAAAGCTTCTGCAATCTTCCGATATTCAGGGAATGAAAGATCCCCAGACTCAGGACCGATTCCAACATTAGAATTATTGCTAAATAAGTTATTTTGAGTAATTCTTATTGAATGGTATCCCTGATTATTTATGATAAATATTTTTACAGGAAGATTATTGGTAAGGACTGTCTGAAGTTCCTGAAGATTCATCATAATACTTCCATCACCTTCAAGGCATATCGTAGGCTTTCTTCCACTTGCAATGCAAAGGCCTATCGCTGCCGGAAGGCCATATCCCATACTTGCTACAGCACTATTTATAATAAACCTTGTATCTTTCTTAATAACATATGCCTGGTGACCAGCAACGCAGCATGCTCCATTAGACACTGCTGTATAAGAGCCTTCTGGAAGCATGTTACTTAATGCATTTATAAATGCATACACATTGGCTCCATTACTGCTCCCTTCTATTTGAGCATTACCTACAACCGGATATTTTTCTTTCCATTTACAACAAATATCTACCCATCTATTATCAGAATAACTGTCACCGTCAGAATTATTTAAATCAGACAATATACTATTCTTTGTGACAGACATCATCTTATCTAAAATGATATCCATTTTTTCAAGAAAATCTTTTGCATCTGCCCACACAGGCATATCCACATGGAGAGTTGGCTTTTTCATCTCAGCTCTATCGATATCCACCATAATGACTTCAGCATCCGGTGCCCAGGTCTTCCAATTATATCCAACCTGCCTGATAGATATCCTTGTACCAACTGCAATTATAAGGTCTGCGTTTTGAATTGCCCAGTTACCTGCCCTGTCTCCCATGTTACCGGCGCGTCCAACATACAATGGATTATCCGTTTCTATTAAATCTACCGCATTCCAATATGTAACTACAGGAATGCCTAATTTATCTATAACATTTCTAAAAATATCATATGCTCCTGCAAGTCTTATTCCGTAACCAGCATGAAATACAGGTCTCTTAGCAAACTTTATCTTTTCAATAATATTCTTTACAGTCTGATCAGATACTTCAGGTGGAATATTACTATTATAGCTATCATCTGATTCTGAATCGTATCCAATAAGGTCATCAGTTTCTATAAATCCTCCCTGGTAGTTTACAGGAATATCAATCCATACTGGTCCAGGTCTACCCGTCGTAGCAAGGTTCCATGCTTTCTCAAGTGCATACTTTATCTGGTTAGGATTTTCTATCATTACAGCATACTTTGTCATTGGAGCAACAGACTTTACAATATCATATTCCTGATCACCAACTGCTCTTAAAGATAACCCGTCTGTATACTGCTGCGCATATCTTGCTGTAGTATCGTAGCGTACCTGACCACTAATTATAAACATAGGTATAGAATCAAGCCAGCCACCCAATACACCTGTAATAGCATTTGTTCCACCAGGTCCTGTAGTGACACATACTGCAGCAATCTCATTATTTAATCTTGCATAACTTTCAGCCGCCATTGCGCAGGCCTGTTCATGATGATTGTAGGTGACATGTAAACCTTCATTGTGACCAAATGCATCATTTAAATGCATAGCTCCACCACCTACTACGCTAAATACATCTCTAACTCCTTTTTGTACAAGAAAACCTGCAACATAATCAGCTAATCTTATTTTCATTTGGTCATCTCCGCCCTAGTATATTATTGTACTAAATAAAAAATGCTCTTTTCGCGAATTTCTTTTGCGATTAAAGAGCATGTATACATATGCATATCTCTAAGCCTCAGATATTTCTACATAATGTCTCATATTTTTGAGAAATATTTACATAATACTTTAAACCATGCACTTAGAATAATATTTTGCAAATAATGCAACTTTATTTTAAATCTGTAAAATTTGATTCCTCTATTATATAATGAGGTCTATGTTGTGTCTCCATATATATTTTGGCTATATACTGCCCCATTAAGAACAAGAACATCGTCTGCGACCGCTGCGGCCTCGAAGTCACCCAGGCCCGCGTCCGCCGCGAGCGAATGGG
>JAILEJ010000518.1 GCA_024688095.1 Butyrivibrio sp. | reverse complement strand
TGCCACATAAAGTGCTGTTTTCATACGGCCTTCAATCTTACAGCTGTCAACTCCTGCATCCATAAGCTCAGGAATATGTTCTATCATGCAAAGATCCTTGGAATTGAATATGTAGGTTCCTCTTTCGTTTTCATAAACAGGTAGATACTCTCCAGGTCTCTGCTCCTCAACGATTGAATACTTCCATCTGCATGGGTGTGTGCAAGCTCCTCTGTTCGCATCTCTTCCAGTAAAATAATTGGAAAGAAGACATCTTCCAGAATATGAAATACACATCGCTCCATGTATGAAGCATTCCATCTCGAGGTCTTCAGGTATATGCTCTTTGATTTGCTTTATTTCCACAAGTGAAAGTTCTCTTGCAGCAACAACTCTTTTTGCACCAAGTCTGTACCAGAAATTGTAGGTTTCATAATTGGTATTATTGGCCTGTGTTGAAATATGTGCATCAATTTCAGGGCAGATTTCTCTAGCCATGGTAAAGATTCCCGGGTCAGCGATTATAAGAGCATCCGGCTTTAATTCTTTTAACTCTTTAAGATATTCTCTTGCCCCTTCAAGGTCATAGTTATGAGCAAGTATATTTACTGTTACATGTACCTTTACTCCATGGGAATGAGCAAATTCAATTCCTGTTTTCATATCTTCCCTGGAGAAATTCTTGGCTTTTGCTCTAAGGCCAAAGGCTTCTCCTCCAATATAAACTGCATCAGCTCCATAAATTACTGCAGTCTTTAATACTTCAAGGCTGCTTGCCGGTATTAACAATTCTGGCTTTTTCATCAAAAAAATCTCCTACTACTTCTAAATCCGTAAAAAACTCTAATCATCTTGATTATAAACTCTGCTTTTCTCAATCAGAAACCTTATAACTAAGTGCCATTCCATCTCCTACCTGTAAAATAACTGTTTCGTAGTTATCATTATGCTTGAGTTCATACAGGTATTCTCTCATTCTGGCATGTATTGTTCTGTTTCTTCGTGTAACTGCAAATCTTGACTCTATGATATCTCCATCCTGAAGTATATTGTCAGATATCAGAAGCCCTCCTTTTTTGAGGACTCTTGTGCAGTCAGGGAGAAAATTTATGTACTGCCCTTTGGCAGCATCCATAAAAATAAAATCATATTCCGGATCAAGTTCTTTTAATATATCCAGTGCGTCTCCTTCCAGAAGTGTGATTTTATGATCTTTATCATATTTATCAAAATTCCCATGAGCTATTGGTATTCTTTTCTCGTATTTTTCAATGGTCGTAATTTTGCACTCAGGACATGAATACTCGGCCATCAAAAGTGCAGAAAAGCCGGTCGCACACCCAACTTCCAGTATGTTTACCGGCTTTTGCATTTTAATTAAAAACTTAAGAAGAGTCTGAGTGTCCTTCCTGATGATAGGTACATCATCAGCAAGGGCAATTCTCTCAAGCTCGTCCAGATATTCTTCATTACCTCTGTCCAGAGAGTTAATAAAAGTTGTAAATCTTTCTTCGTTAATTTCCACTTTATTCCTCTTCTGTCTCTTCAGCTTCCACATATGAAGCCGACATAACAACAATCATTTCTTCAGGTGTCATTGATGCATCAAGCTCATAGGTACCCGGCATTATTCTTCCGTGATTTACAGAAAACATTTCCTGGAAGTAAAAAAGCTGTGTATCTGCAATCAGCCCTTTTGCTTTAAGCAGGTCTGCTATATCCTTAACTGACATATCCTCAGTAATAGTAACAGTTGCCGTTTTTCCTTCAACTGACGAAACAGCTGTCTGCTTGTAGATTCTGTATCCATATTTATAAGCTGTCTGTGAGCCTCTCCATATAAGCATTACTGCTATAACGAGAATAACAACTCTAACTACTGTATCAACTATTGATAAACCTATTCGCGTGCCTCTCATAACAACCTCACACTTCCGCCCTCTGTCTTGTTTTTTGTACTATTAAAGTTCTGCATCCATGATTACAGGAAGTATCATTGGTCTGCGCTTTGTCTTTTTCCAGATATAATCACTTAATACATCTTTGATTATATTCTTGAGTTTGCCCCAGTCTGTAATGCCTCTTTCCAATGCTTCATAGATTTCATCATAGCAAAGTTCTGTAGCATCCTCAATAAGTGCATCAGATTCTTTTACATATACAAAGCCTCTTGAAACAATGCTTGGGCCTGATATAAGCTGTGCACTTGCCTTATCAATTGCAAATACTACAATTACTATTCCGTCTTCTGCAAGACGCTGTCTATCCCTGAGAACTACATTTCCTACATCACCTACACCAAGTCCATCAACAAGAATTGCACCAACAGGAACCTTTCCTACAACATCTGCGGATTCATCGTCAAGTTCGAGTACCTGCCCTGAATGCAGAATAAAAACATTTTCCTTTGGAATTCCAAGGTCTATGGCAATCTTACTCTGAGCTATAAGATGCTTATATTCCCCGTGTACAGGAACTGAATATTTGGGCTTAACAAGTGTATAGATAAGCTTTATATCTTCCTGGCATGCATGACCTGAAACGTGTACATCCTGAGTAATAACCTCAGCACCTTTCATCTGAAGCTCGTTTACGATATTCGTAACGGCTTTCTCATTTCCAGGAATCGGGTGGGATGAAAAGATTACTGTATCTCCAACTCCAATACTTATCTTTCTGTGCTGTCCATTAGCCATACGGCTAAGTGCTGCCATACTTTCGCCCTGGCTTCCTGTTGTGATTATAACTGTCTTCTCATCAGGATAATTTTTGATTTCATCAATATCTATAAGTGTATTTTCAGGAATATGTATGCACTCAAGTTTCTGAGCAATATCAATAATGCTCACCATACTTCGTCCTTCAACTACAACTTTTCTGCCAAACTTGTGAGCAGAATTTATGATCTGCTGAACTCTGTCTACGTTTGAAGCAAAAGTAGCAATTATTATTCTTGCTCCCTTATGCTCTTCAAAGAGGTAATCAAAGGTCTTTCCTACTGTCTTTTCAGAAGCTGTGTATCCAGGTCTCTCTGCGTTTGTAGAATCACACAAAAGTGCGAGAACACCCTTTTTACCAATTTCTGCAAATCTCTGAAGATCAATAGGATCACCAAATACAGGTGTATAGTCTACTCTGAAATCTCCTGTATGTACTACGATTCCAGCAGGAGAATAAATTGCAAGGGCTGCCGCGTCTACGATGGAATGATTTGTTCTGATAAACTCAACGCGGAAATCTCCAAGGTTTATGGACTGTCCAAACTTAACAACCTTTTTTCTTGTGCTCTTAAGGATTCCATGTTCTTCCAGCTTGTGCTCAATTATGCCCATTGTAAGTCTTGTGGCATAAATAGGAACATTCATCTCTTTTAATATATAAGGAAGAGCGCCTATATGGTCTTCATGTCCATGAGTTATTACAAAGCCCTTTACCTTATCAATATTGTCCTGTAAGTATGTAACATCAGGGATTACAAGGTCAATTCCCAGCATATCATCATCAGGGAATGATAATCCACAATCCACTACAATAATACTGTCTTCATACTTGAAGGCAGTAATGTTCATTCCAATCTGCTCAAGACCACCAAGTGGTATTATCTGCAGCTTGGATGCATTTTCTTTTTTTACTTTACTCAAATAATAATTCCTCCATATTTTCCGTAGCAAACATGAAATAACGCCTTCTGATATGGAATCATAAACCCGCTTTCCTAACGATTTCCGCTGCGAGATCTTCCATAAATCTCTATCGTATCCGAAAACATCAAAAGAATCATTGTACTTCAAATAATGATGAAGCCTGTTCTATCCTTATTCGCCCTTAAATTAACATAGAACAACGCCCATCATAAATGACTCACATGATCAGATATGCTTTATTTTATAAATGCCAAATTTTTAATATATATTCATCTACAATATCTGTTTATCAGA
Source organism: Butyrivibrio sp. (assembly GCA_024688095.1). Taxonomy (GTDB): domain Bacteria; phylum Bacillota; class Clostridia; order Lachnospirales; family Lachnospiraceae; genus Butyrivibrio. The sequence goes on along the minus strand of JAILEJ010000518.1, from coordinate 1,107 downwards.
TATCGAGTCCGATGCCATCTTCATCCAGAAGCTTCTTAAAAATCATAGCTACTCCGTCAAGTTCATCATCATCCTCAACAATGCTATAAACCGCTTCTGTATCATTAGAACCTGAATCATCACGAAGAATAAGTGCTTCTCCGTCTCCATCTTCAGAATCTGTAACCAGTATATAGGTCTTTGCCCCTATGACAGTCTGCTCCAGTGGATAAAATGTCACTGTTTCACCATCATCAAGAGTAAATAATATTTTCTCCAAAATATTTCTCCTAATTCTTCTTATCTCTGTTGTCCAGATAATCCTGCAGGATAATCTGAGCAGCAATCATATCAACATATTTTTTGAAGTCTTTTTTGGGCACACCTGACTGTTCCATTATTTCATCAGCTTCTACTGTTGTGAGTCTTTCGTCCCACATCGTTACAGGTATTCCCGTTCTTCTCTCTATTTTATCCTTAAACTCCATAGAAAGTTCTGCGCGCGCACTAACAGACTGATCCATATTCAGAGGAAGGCCAAGTACTATCTGCTCTACCTCGTATTCCTGAATCAGTTCTTCTATTCTTGCGAGAGTTCTGCGAAGTTTATTTTCTTCTTTTCTTCTGATTATCTCTTTTGGCTGAGCTGTCAGAAGTAGTGTATCGCTGATTGCGACTCCAACTGTTTTGGAGCCGTAATCAAGTCCCATTATTCTCATATTTACTGTTTTTTCCAATTATTAGCTTTAATGTATTCTGTAAGCATTTCTTCAACGAGCTCATCTCGTTCAACCTTCATAATAAGGCTTCTTGCGCCCTTGTGGCTTGTAATATATGTTGGATCGCCTGACATAATATATCCAACAATCTGATTTACAGGGTTGTAACCCTTTTCAAGAAGTGCTTCATATACTACAGACAGCACTTTTTTTACACCTGTTTCCGGCTCTATTTCTACTTTAAAAAATTGTGTATTACCTAAATCCTGTTCTGCCATAATCCACGTTTCCTTCCCATTCTCTCAATTTTCGGAATTTATCGCATAAAACTCCGATTATTAATTATTATTAATATCATACTATAATTGTCTTAAGTTCGCAATGTATCTGAATTTAAGACATTATCAAG
>JAILEJ010000516.1 GCA_024688095.1 Butyrivibrio sp. | reverse complement strand
TGGAAACACTGATGAGTCTACAATTCTTAAGAGTGGAATGGATGTAGGTGGAATAGCAGGCTTTTCTAAGGGAAGTATTTTAAGATGTACCAATAAGGGAATCATTGGTTATGAACATGTTGGATATAATATCGGCGGTATAGTTGGAAGACAGATGGGCATTGTTTCCTATAGTACAAATGAGGGAAATGTTTATGGAAGAAAAGATATTGGTGGTATTGTTGGCCAGATGGAACCATATTTAGAGCCCGAAGATTTGCAGACTCTTCCTGAAGCTGCTGATACTTTGCATGATCTTGTTGATAAGACCATAAATGACATGGATGGAAGTGTTGATTCTATTTCTACGGATATTACAGATCTTACAGGTTATGCGGATGGTGTTGTTGATGATGGTCGTGTTCTTACAGGTGAACTTACAACCTCTGTAAATGCAAACGTTGGTGTTTTGAATGAAATGCTTGCGAGAATAGAATACGTAATGGACTCACTTCCTGCTGTTATTGATAATATTTCAACTGCAAATGAATCACTTGGATATTTTAATCAGGCTGTTGCCAGAGCTGTAGATGCAATAGGTACTGATGATGAACTTAATGAAGAAGATCGTGAGATAATTAATCAGTCTGAAAATGATATGTATACGGGACTTCAGTCTGCAAGAGAAACCGCTGATCAGATTGAAGAGCTTACTAATAAAATAAATGCTCTTATGTATGCCACAGATTCAAATGGCGATTATATCTACAATGAAGACGGTACAAGGCAGGTAAATACGCTTTCAGATGAAAATCAGGCTCTTTTGAATTCATATCTTGCTGAACTTCAGCAGATTACATCTGATTCTGGCGGACAGGTATCAGGAATGCTTGGAAGTGTTTCTACTATACTTGAAACCTACAAGCCTTATGCAGATGCTTCTACAGATGCAGCAATTGGAGATATCAATGATGCAGTATCTGCTCTTCAAAGTGCGCAGGGAAGCTTTAATGAAGCTGGAAAATCTGCAAGAAGTATACTTGATTATTTAAATGCCCAGTCTGATCTTAGATTGTCTGGACTTTCAAGTACATGGGATAACAGCCTCGATTCTCTTCATGACAATCTTAAAGGAATTACGGGTTCACTTGAAAATATTAATCAGGATGGAAAGCAGAGCTCTCATACTTTAAATGATGATCTGGAAGCAGTAAATGATCAGGTTAATGTTATTTATCATATTTTATCAGACAGACTTGATATTATTGTTAATGATGATGCTGAAATTTTTACTGATGTTTCGGATGAAGATATTGAGCAGGCAAGAACCGGACGAGTAGACAGTTCCAAAAATACAGGAACTATTGAGGGGGATATTAATATTGGTGGAATAGCCGGTTCTATGGCTATAGATGAAGATGATCCTGAGGAAAATGCAGCAGGGAATATTGATATTGGTTCTGGAAGTAAATACATATTAAAAAATATTATCTGTGACTGTTCTAATGATTCAACAGTTCAATCCAAGAAAGATGGAGCAGGACTTATTGTTGGATATATGGCTCATGGTATTGTTACTTCATGTATCGGATCGGGTAAAGTAGCAAGCACAGAAGGCAGCTATACAGGAGGGATTGCAGGTGAATCTCTTTCTATTATTAGAGATAGTAATGCGCTATGTCTTATAGATGGAAAAAAATATGCAGGTGGAATTACAGGATATGGCACAACAGTATCAGGTTGTCTTGCTATTGCAACATGGGAAAATGAACCGGAAGAAAGGTTTGGTGCTATAGCGGGTTCTGTGAATACTGATTCTGAAACACAGAAGGTAAAAATCACAAATATTACCAATAACTATTTTCTTGAAGGTGATATTGCAGGAATTGACAATATCAGTTATACGGGTATTGCTGAGCCACTTTCTTATACGAGTATTATAAATCATGATGGTGCGCCATCAGATTTCAGACATCTAAGAGTTTCCTTTGAAGTTGATGATGAGAGACTGGGACAGCAGGAACTTAAGTATGGAGAAAGTCTATCTGAAATAGAGTTTCCTGAAGGTGAATATAAGGAAGGATATTATATTGAGTGGCCAGATGTATCTGATCTTGTAATGAATGGAAACTATGTTATATCCGGTGAATACAAGATTACAAAAAAGTCAGTAGAAAGTTCTGATACTTATGAAAATACAGGTAAAACCATTGCTTTACTTGGTGGAAGCTATGGAAATGATGCTCAGATATCAGCTAAAATTGTAGATGAGCCTTCATATAAAGAAGTTAATCCATTTACAGAGCATGATTATAAAGTTTATAAAGTAGAAATCAGTGAAGGTAAAATTTCACAGTCTTCAGATAAGAAGATTCGATTATATAATCCATATAACAAGGCTTTGGTTAAAGAATATATAGATGGAGAATGGGCTTTGATTGAATCGACGCAAATAGGAAGTTATCTTGAGATTCCTATGGATAAAAACGAAGGAATATATGCCGTAGTTGAGTATAACAGTACTCCGCTTAAAATCACCTGTGCTGTTTTATTTGGAATCTTTTTACTTGTACTTTTTATAATAAGAAAAATTATTAAACGATGGATAAGAAAAATCAA
>JAILEJ010000512.1 GCA_024688095.1 Butyrivibrio sp. | reverse complement strand
GAAATAGCCGAGATGAAACCGGAAGTTGAAAAACATGCAATGCGCTACTCTGCAATTCTTGAAAGGCTTATTGGCCCGGACGGAAGCTACCCTGTAGTTGGAAGATCTATCAGTTACAGATTCGGAGTTTTTCAGATGCTTTCTCAGTCAGCACTTATGCATAAGCTGCCTGCTGAGTTAAAGGATGCAGCAGTAAGAAGTGGGCTTACTGCTGTAATAAATAAAGTAATATCTGCCCCTAATACATTTGACGAAAAAGGCTTTCTGCTTCCTGGTGTGTGTGGACACCAGCCGGAACTTGCTGAAGAGTATATAAATATCGGAAGTTTATATCTTTGCAGTACAGTCTTTTTACCACTAGGTCTTCCAGAATCAGATTTGTTCTGGTCTTCGGAAGATGCTGAATGGACAGGCCTTGCTGTCTGGTCAGGACACAAAATTCCTATCGACCACGCTGTCGATTGAATTTATAGAAGATTTAAAAGGATATGGAGGGAATCAAAGGAATGAAAAAAAAGAAATTATTGGCACTTGGCATGACCGTTGTTATGTCACTTGGAATGCTTGCCGGATGTGGAAGCAGTGACTCTGCAAGTACAGCTGAAGTAAGCTCATCCGAAAGCTCAGACAGTGCTGAAGTTGCGGGAGCTTCAAAGGATTCAGACAATACTCTCGTTGTAGCACTCACACAAAGTAGTATGGTAACTGATTACGAAAACAACTACTTTACAAACTATCTTGAAGAAAAGCTTGGAATCAATATTGAATTCTATATGCTTCCATCAGATGCATCAGAAACAAGAACAAAGGTTAATCTTCTTGCAACATCTAATGAAGAATTACCTGATGTAATGGTTGTAGATAACCATCTTACAAACGAAATGATTCTTCAGCTTGGTAGCAGCGGCTTCTTTATGCCACTTGATGACTATGTAACAGATGCAGAAAAAATGCCTAACTACAATGCAATCCCTGAAGAAGACAGAGCAATCATGGATGCAGCATCAACTCAGGCCGATGGACATATCTACAGTCTTTCAGCTTATGAACCAGAGACATGGAACCTTACACCAAACAGAACATATATAAACAAGGCATGGCTTGATAAGCTTGGACTTGATGTTCCAACAACTACTGCTGAACTCAAGGATGTTCTTATCGCATTTAGAGATAACGATCCTAATGGTAACGGCGTTCAGGATGAACTTGGTGTTTATGGTATTTCAGCCGGTGGATATGGTGAAAATACTGTTGACTCACTTATGAATGCATTCCTCTTCTGGAACGGTGGACTTGGACTTTCAGAGGATGGAAATACTGTTATAGCTCCATTTACAACAGATGAATTCAAAGAAGGTCTTGCTTATATGAACGACCTTTATAATGAAGGAGTTCTTTCTGCTAATATCTTCACAGATGACGGACAGCAGTTTAAGGCTATCCTCAACCAGGAAACTCCAGTAGTTGGACTTGTTTCAGCTGGTTCTCTTAGTAACTGGCCTGATGTTGTAAACAATGCAAACTTTGCTGAAATGGAACTCATTGAGCCACTTAAGGGTGAAAACGGAACTCAGTACACACCTTACTATCCATACAGCCCTGGTCAGGAGCTTATGATTGTTGAAGGAACTGACAAGCTTGACCTTGCACTTAAATTTGCAGATGAATTCTTCGATCACGATACATCTATTATTGAAAGATTCGGTGAAGAAGGTGTTGACTGGACAAGAGATCCTGCAGAACTTGAAGGACATTCAAATGCTTATGTTGAAGCTGGTTTATATGACAGCGTATCAATGCTTGTAACATCAACTGTATGGGCTGACAACCAGAGTCAGACATGGAGAAACCACGGACCAAGATATGCAAGTCTTGAAATGGGTAATACAGTTTATGACTATTCAAGTGGTAATAAATTTGATCCAGAAGACAGAACACAGTTATTTGGTAAGAGCTATCAGCTTTATTACGATAAACATCCTGAAAATGTACTTCCTGTTCTTAAGTACACTCTTGATGAAACAGCAGCTGTACAGGATCAGCTCACAAACGTAATGCCATATGTAAGACAGTCTATGGCTGAGTTTATCACAGGAACAAGAAGTCTTGATTCTGACTGGGATGCATATCTTGAAGCTCTTGATACAATGGGTCTTCAGACATGGCTCACTACTGCTCAGGCAGCATATGACAGAACAAAATAATTTGTTAATTTTATGATGTTGGGCGAAGGAATAATTCTTCCTTCGCCTATTTTTACAGGAGATAAAAATGGATAATTTAGCACTCATGAATTCAAACGTATCCAAGAAAAAAAGCAATTCAAAAAGCGAAATTAAAACCAATAAAAAAAGACTTATAGACAAAATAGCTGCAAGATGGCAGTTATATTTGTTACTTCTTCTCCCTCTCGTATGGCTTATCATATTTGCTTATGTTCCAATGGGAGGACTTGTACTTGCTTTCAAACAGTATAATATCAGAGCAGGTATCTGGGGTAGTCCATGGGTTGGATTTGATAACTTCGTTAAATTTTTTGCCTCAATCAAATTCCCTATCGTTATGAAAAATACTCTTGGAATCTCACTTTACTCTCTTGCTATTTCTTTCCCAATCCCAATTATTTTTGCGCTTCTTCTAAACGCAATGCCAGGAAAAAAGTACAAGAAAGTAATTCAGACTGTAACTTATATTCCATATTTCATTTCAACTGTAGTTATGGTTGGTCTTATATTCCAGCTTCTTGATTACAGAAATGGTCTTTATGGAAACTTGTATATGCTCTTTACAGGTACAAACGCACCTAACATCCTTGCAAATGGTAAATTCTTCAAACACATTTATGTATGGTCAGGTGTATGGCAGGCAACAGGTTACAGTGCAATCATCTATATTGCCAGCCTTGCAAATGTAGATCAGTCACTTCATGAAGCTGCCATGATAGATGGTGCAAGCAGATTCCAGCGTTTAAGATATATAGATATCCCTTCAATTCTTCCAACAGCAAGTATCATGCTTATTCTTGCAGTCGGTAACATAATGAATGTCGGATATGAAAAGGTTCTCCTTATGCAGAACGACTTAAACCTCGACTACAGTGAAATCATTTCAACTTACGTTTATAAGGTTGGTCTTGCAAGTGGAATAACAGACTTCTCACTTTCTACAGCAATTGGTATGTTCAATGCTGTTATCAACTTTACACTACTTATCATTGCAAACAAGATAAGTAAGAAGCTTAGTGGAAGCGGAATCTTCTAAACCTTATAACATCTTAAATAATAATTATTATACGAAATATTTCTGACTTTATCGTTTTTATTATTAAACAATTCCATTCAGATATTTGTTTTATGAAATACGAAAAGTCGTTCATTTTTAGGAGAATAAAGGAATGAGAAAATTTAAAAATTTAAGCAGAAATGATAAACTCTTTTACATTCTGATAATCACAATTTTAACTGCATTCTTCCTGATTGTTTTATATCCATGCATTTTCGTAGTAAGTGCATCTTTTTCATCAGGTACTGCCGTTCAATCCGGTAAGGTTGTACTCTTCCCGGTTGACTTCAGCCTTGAAGGTTATAAAACAGTTTTTAATACAAAGAATGTCTGGATTGGTTTTGGAAACTCACTTTTTTATACAGTAGTAGGAACAATTATAAATATAGTAATGACAATGACCGCTGCTTACTGTCTTTCAAGAGATGATCTTCCCGGAAGAAACATCATTATGTTATTATTCACATTTACAATGTTCTTTGGTGGTGGTCTTATCCCAACATATATGGTAGTTCAGAATCTCGGTCTTCTTAATACAAGATGGGCTCTGCTGATTCCTGGAGCTATAGGTGTTTATAACCTCATCGTTGCAAGAACCTTCATAATTAACACAATTCCTAGAGAACTTTTGGAGGCTTCGCAGATAGACGGATGCTCAGATATAATGTATTATTTATCTGTAGTACTTCCGCTTTCAAAGGCAATTATTGCAGTACTTGTTCTTTTCTACGGAGTTGCTCACTGGAATGCATATTTCAATGCAATGATATATTTGCATGATAAGGCAATATATCCTCTTACACTATTCATGAGAGAAATACTTATGTCCAGCCAGATTGATCCTTCTACGGTATCTGATCCTGAGCTTCAGGCAAGACTTGCTGATATGGTTGGCGTAATCAAGTATTCACTTATTATGGTAAGTATGATTCCAGTACTTTTGATTTACCCATTTGTTCAAAAATATTTTGTAAAGGGAGTTATGATAGGCTCAGTAAAGGGATGATACTTATGGAAAAAGAAACATTAATTTGGGCAGAAGAAGCCCTCGAAAAAGTCACAAAGAAAATGGAATGTGTTCATGAAAGATCAAAAGACAAAATACCTTACACAACAGTAAATGGTGTTCATGATGATCATTCCAAAAATGACATCGGATGGTGGACCAATGGTTTCTGGGGTGGAATCATGTGGCAGCTATACAATGTTACCAAAGATGAACGATACAAAAAAACAGCTATAGAAAATGAAGAAAAGCTTGATGCACTCTTCCTTAATTATAAGCTGCTTGATCACGACAATGGATTTAAATGGCTTCCAACTGCAGTTGCCAATTACAGAGTAACTTCTAATGATCAGTCCAAAAACAGAGGAATTCTTGCGGCAGATAATCTTGCAGGAAGATTTAACGCAAACGGAAACTTTATACGTGCATGGAATGATTGGGATGGTGATAAAGTTGATCGTCGCGGATGGGCAATCATTGATTGTATGATGAATCTTCCACTTCTCTATTGGGCAAGTGAGACTACAAAAGATCCTCGTTATAAACATATTGCTATAAAGCATGCAAACACAGCAAAAGAAAATTTTGTAAGACCTGATGGATCAGTTAAGCACATCGTGGAATTCGATATCGAAAAAGGCGGTGAAGTTAAAAATTACGGCGGACAGGGCTATAAGGAGGGCTCATCCTGGACAAGGGGTCAGGGATGGGGAATATATGGATTTGCATTAAGTTTCCTTCATACTGGAGATATCGAGTATTTAAAGACAGCTCAGAAAATTGCAGATCACTTCATTGAAAAGACACCTGAAAATGGTCTTATTCCTGTTGACTTTGAGCAACCATCAGATATTACCTGGGAAGATTCTACTGCTGCTGCAATTGCAGCCTGTGGTATGATTCAGATTTCCAAATTTGATGAATGCACTGACAAAGACAAATATTATAACGCTGCAGTCAAGCTTATCAAGGCACTTACAGATAACAGAATCAATTGGAATGAAAACGAAGACGATCTGTTAACAAAATGTACAGCTGCTTATCATGATGAAAAGCATGAGTTTTCAATTATATATGGAGATTACTACTATATTGAAGCTCTGTGCAAGCTTACAGACAAAGAACTATTTATCTGGTAAAACAATTTCTTAATCTAATAACCTTTTAATTACAAACATTTAAAAAAAGGTGGTCACAAAATTGTGATCACCTTTTATCATGCCTGTAAGTGCACATACTTTTATTATGTCTGTGATCCCACATACTTTTATCTGCCCAGGCCGACTTTCTCTTTTCAATTGTACTTTTACTAATTTCCGGCAACTATTGCCTCAACCTGATCTCTTCTGTCAAAAAGAACGCATCCACCTACATGATCATCCTTAAGAATATCTCCAGATTGAAGAACCTTAAACAGTTTAGATGAAATAGCTCCTTTAAGTCCTGTATCCATTATATTAGTATCTGAATATGGTGAGAATGGACAAGGCTCAGCACCGCCATGAGAATTAATATGGAAAAATCCTCTGCCTGCAGCAACACATCCACCTGATGATTTCTCATCACCCGGGAATGCGATAAATACCATATCCTGATAATCTTCCCTGAGCTTATCTATTCTAGAACGAAGAAGCTCTTCCTGTTCTTCAGAAAGTGCAAGTTCTTTGCTATCATCAGATACCGGAACATACTCTACATATATTACTGCCTTACATCCATACCCCTGAAGCATAGAAATAAAGTCATCTGAAAGAACATCATCAAAGTTTTCAGTTGTTACTGTAACTGAATTTCCAAAAATCTGTCCATTCTTTTTGAATATTTCCATATTGGAAATAAGCTTGTCATAAATACCAACGCCGCGTCTGCTATCAGTTGCTTCTCTATGACCTTCAATACTCATTATTGGAACAAGGTTTCTGTTCTTATCAAAGAGATCAAAGTATTCATCACTTATAAATACACCATTTGTAAAAATTGGAAACAGAATATTATCCTTTTTAGCTGCAGCTTTAATAACTCCCTTTCTAAGAAGTGGTTCTCCGCCTGCAAGTAATATAAAGCTTATCCCAAGATCATCTGCCTCTTCAAAAATCTGCATCCAGTTCTCATCGCTAAGCTGATTTACAGGCTCGCAGTCTTTAGTTGCCTCATTTTCTCTTGAATAACATCCTGCACAATGTAAATTACAATTGCTTGTAATTGATGCAATAAGAAACGGAGGTACATGTAATCCTTCACTCTCATATTTCTTTCTTGTTCCGGAAGCCTTTTTAGTTGCAAGTGCAAACTTTCCCATAAAAATACTTTCCTTTGGATCCTTTAGTGTAGCTCTAAGAGAATCCTTTACAACCCTTTCAACTCCGGCTGTCATATACGCCTGAATATCAAATTCCTTTTCCATATTATTTGCCTCTTTAACTCTTTTTTACATGCTTTAGCAAGTGCAATTCTATAAGTTATAACATAAAAAATCTCCAGCCTCCCGCTCTTGCATTGTATGTGATTTAATTTTGTAAAACTATTATAAGACGATTAAATGTTTTTTTCAATTATAAAAGTATAAAATAAATGAAAAGTCCCTGCCATTCATACGAAAAGCAGGGATTCACATAAATTCTCATATAAATATTATTTCAAAATTCTATAATCAAACACATTCATTAAAACTGGTATCTCATCGCCTTATAGCATTAAATCTTCTGCCGGCTGCAAAATATCTGTCGTTTTTGGATAGCTTATTTATCAGCCTTAGAGCAACTATAAACAAAACTACTATAAATGCAATAAATACAAGCGTTGCATTATCTGAATCTGTTGATGCTATGTAATCATAAGCACCATGTATAAGAGTAGGCACTATAACTGCAAGCTTTCTATAGGTTTTGGATTTATTCTCTTCTCCAAGATATGCATAACCTCTGGCAACTCCATAAAACGCTCCCATAAATACACCAAATGCTGCATGGCCTGGAATAGCTGTTACTGCTCTTACAAGCGCAACAGAAAATCCATAGTGCATTACATAGCTGATATTTTCCCATAATGCAAATCCAAGGGAAGTAAATACAGCATATACAACGCCGTCATATTGGCAATTAAACTCCGGTGAATTCCAGGAACGTCTCTTCAAAAAGAAATATTTTGATGACTCTTCAACAAGCCCAACTACTACAAAATACAAAAGTACGTTGTAGAGAGCATCTGTCTCTTCAAGAAATAATCCAAGGATCGGCTCACCTATGTATTCCAGCAGCATCGCAAGAAGCGTTGAAAGAATTCCTCCAACAACCATATTTATCAGCATTCCTCCCGACTCCTTTTCCAATCGGTCAGATTTATACACCTTCACCATCAGAAATATTGCAGGAATCACTGCTGATGCAATCAAAATCCAGTTATAGGTCAGAACTGGCGCAACCAAAAAATAAAACATAATTTTCCCCCTCATGTTTTTTATTTATTTTCTTTTTCTAAATCCAGCATTTCATAAAACTCTGGATATTCAGACTTAAGTCTTATAGGTCTGCCTTCTTTGTTTAAAAAGCAGTGCATTGACTCGCCCTCAAAAACCAGCTTATCTTCCAGATACATCTTATAACCAAGCTTTAGCTTAACTCCGGTAAAATCAATTACACAAACATCAATAGCAACATCATCATTAAATGTTGTAGTCTTCTTATAATGAGCATCCACAGATACAACTGGAGAAATAATTCCTTCGTCTTCAAGCCTTGCATAACTCCAGCCTTTTTCAGCCAGAAAAGCAATTCTTGCTTCCTCCATCCATCTTATATAATTGGAATGGTGTGTAATACCCATTTTATCTGTTTCATAATACTGTACCTTATGTCTATACATCATTCTCTATCACAACCTCTTTGTATTTCTTATAACCCTCATGAATCATCTCGGTAGAAAGCTTTTCGTCACTACCTTTACTGAATTTATAAAGGTTATACTCACCATCCTCATATTTATAATCTACGCCGTTATCCTGGTAGTGAACATACTCTGCAGCGCCTGGAGTTGTAAGAAGTATCAGTTTGTCATAAGGCTTTTCGCCAACATACTGCACGCTTTCATAGGTTGGAATTATGCTGCCCGCTTTAATATACATAGGGCACACTCCAAGAGGTGCATTCTTAATAATATAGCACTTACCTTCATGCTTTTCGCCTGTCCAGTAATCATACCAGGTTCCCTCTGGCAGATATACCATTTTCCTGGTAGCTCCCTGCATCACAACAGGTGATACAAGAAGATTTTCACCAACAAGGAATTCATCATTAAGATTGAATGTATTTTCGTCATCTTCATAATGAAGCACAAGCGGTCTCATAATCGGAAGACCGGTTTTCTGGCACTGGTAAAAGAGGTCATAAATATATGGAAGGAATTTATAACGAAGCTCAACATATTTTCTGTAAATATCTGTAGTCTCATCATTAAACTTCCATGGCTCCTGAGCCCTGCTGCCCTTTGCGGAATGATTTCTGAAAAACGGTGAAAATACAGCTGCTTCAATCCATCTGCACATAAGCTCTGAATTGGAATTTGCTCCAAACCCGCCTATATCAGTTCCTGCAAGAGCATAGCCACTGATTCCAAGACTGCAAAGCTGTGGGATCAGCATCTGAAGATGTGACCAGAGACTCTGATTATCACCTGTCCAGACTGCAGCATATTTCTGAGTTCCGGCATAACATGCCCTTGTAATTACAAGCGGTCTTCGTCCGGTTAGCTTTTTCATTCCTGTAAAGGTTGCAATGTCCATAAAATGGGCATATACATTATGAACTTCCCTGTGGTCTGTTTCCCTTTCTTCTATATGGAACACCACATCATCTGGAAGTGGTCCTTCAAAGCTTGCTGGTTCATTCATGTCATTCCATACTGCCATAACACCCATATCAGTAAGATTCTTGTGACTCTCTGCCCACCAGTCTCTTACCTCTTTTCTTCCAAAATCAGGGAAGGTTGCATCGCCTGGCCATACCTTATTAACATAAACTGAGCCATCGGGACTTTTTGCAAAATAGTCATTTTTAATGCCCTGGTCATACATAAAATAACCCTCTTCCTTTTTGGTTCCAGGGTCAATTATTACTACAGGCTTAAATCCATCATGTGAGAGTTCTTCCATGAGCTTACCTTTTTTCTCATAAAATTCCTCGTCCCACGTAAAGACTTTAAAATTGTCCATATAATCAATATCATACTGAACTGACTCACATGGGATTCTGTTTTCTCTCATTCCATGAGCTACTTCACGAATGTCGTTTGCTGATTCATATCCCCATCTGCACTGATGATATCCAAGTGTCCACAATTGTGGCATAGGAGTTCGCCCTGTAAGATAGGTGTATTTTTCTATAATATCAGTAATCTTTTCTCCATAAATAAAATAATAATTCAGATTGCCATCATCTGCTCCATAGACAAAGTAGCTGCTATTCTCTTTACCAAAATCAAAGTATCCATGATAGGTATTATCATAGAAAAGTCCATATACACTATCCTTCTTTTTACAGATAAAAAATGGAATTGACTTATAAAGAGCAGGTACTGCTTCCGTATGAGCAAGTGGAATGTCTGAATTCCAGTTTTCAAAATAGTATTCTCTTTTGTTAAGATATCCGGTCTTATCTCCAAGTCCGTAAAAAAGATCGTCCTTATCTATACATTTTAAATCCTGAACTTTGTAATCAGAATGAAGATATGATGATGCACTATGTCCTTCTGCCTCGAGAAGCTTAACAGATTTTTCGCTGATTGTCTGTGGAATTATTCTGCCTTTGCTGTAATCTTTCATGATTACTTTGCCTGATTTATCCCTGATTTCAACAGCAAAATCATCTCTGACACTAATGTCAGTTTTTGTCCCCGAAATATTTACTCCATCTGATATCTTTTCAGTTTTGTATTCACATGGAATTTTTTTATTGCCTTCAACTGCAACTGACACATAATCATCTGTCATGCATGGAATTTCAAATCTTACTATCTCATCACTTACAAAATAAATATTTGCTTTTCCATTTTCATATATCAGCTCAAGCTTATCTTTGCATTCTTTAAAATTTTTCAGAGCTCCTAACTTCATATATTTTTTCCCTTCAAATCTTACTCAGTAAAAGAATAATCTGCATCCAGAAATGCCTGAATATAATATCCCGGAAGTTTCTGCTTTACCTCTTTAACTACCGCCTGTAATACCTCTGCTCTGTCCTTTGCATCAAAATCGATGATGACATCAAACTGTACAGAATTTGGTTTTATATAAAAGCCATGAACCTGAAGCACATGCTCATGAGACATGGCAATTTTGTTTATTTCATCTCTGATCTCTATTGCAAGATCATCCTGGGTATTCATAGAATAGATTCCAATTGCTGTAAGTGCCACCTGATTAACACTATAAACCTTGAGGGTAATTCTTCGGATAAGATCACTGATTTCAGGCGCCATCATTGTATCATCGACTTCAATGTGAAGCGAACCATTCACACGGTTTGGGCCATAGTCATGAAAAACCATATCATATACGCCGTGTACCTGAGGAAATGATTCAACAGTCTTTTTTACCTCCCTGGCAACATCAGAATTTGCCCTCTGGCCAAGAAGCTCTGATATTGTACCAAGAAGCATGTCTACACCGGCCTTTACTATCATGACAGAGATAAGACATCCAAGCCATGCTTCAAGGGAGACGCCTGTGAAAATAAATATGAGCGCTGCAATAAGTGTTGTTGAAGATATTACTGCATCCATAGATGCATCTTTTCCTGAATTAACAAGCGTTTCAGCGTTTACTTTCTCACCAATTGATATGGTGTATCTTCCAAGAACAATTTTTACAAGTACGCAGACGCCAACGATTATAAGAGAAGTTGATGTATAACTTGGAGTGTCTGGAGTTATTATCTTATGGATGGCTTCTATAAGAGAAGATGCACCGGCTGAAATTACAAGTGCTCCAAGAATCATTGCACTTAGATATTCAATTCTTCCATGTCCCCAGGGATGTTTTTTATCCGGCTTTTTGGCTGCAAGCCTTGTACCAACTATGGTTACAATAGAAGATCCTGCATCTGTAATATTGTTAACAGCATCAAGCAAAATCGCAATCGAATTACTGGTTATACCAATAATGGCTTTCATAAGTGCCAGCAGTACATTTGCTATTATTCCGTAAATACTTGTCTTTACAATAATCCTGTTTCGTTTTTGTATGCTGTCTATTGCAGATTGTGGCTGTGCTTCTACAATTCGTTCCTCAAGATTATTCATTTAACTCTCCCTCCTCCCGGGTTTTATCCCGGTCTACCTCATTTACAAAAATTATTCACCAATACAATTCTTACATGGTCTGTATCCTTCAGCTTCGATTTCCTGCCTGCTTCCGGAAAAATAATATTTATTTTTTTCACTCATTTCCTTTACGCTGTCACAGCCTGGAAGATGATACACATAACTGTTTTTGTTACCTACATAATCATATTCTTCTGATGGCATACCTCTTGTTATAACTGTTTCATTCTCATTATAAACAGTTCCGGGATATGACCACGTGTCGATATCAGGATTTTCCTCTACCGAAAAAGAAATATTTTTTCCATCACTTATAGCTATTATAGTCCCTTGTAAGTCGGTTCTGAAAGTTTTTATATTATGAGATTTTAAAATATCCAGTGTACCTTGCGTCGGATGGCCATATTCATTGCCTTCACCAACACTTATCACAGCATATTCAGGATTTACTTCATTTAGAAATGCTGCGCAGGTTGACGTGTCGCTTCCATGATGCCCAACCTTTAGAACAGTACTTTCAAGGTCTCTTCCGGAGACAAGCATATCCTGTTCTTCATCATATTCAGCATCCCCCGTAAAAAGAAATGCTGTATCACCATAAGTTACCTTCAAAACAATTGATGTATTATTTACATTCTCTGATGAATAAATAGGTCCAAGTACTTTAACAGTTGCGCTGCCAAGTTCAAATTCATCTCCTGCAGAAGGAATTTCAATCTGTTTTCCCTGCGCATTTACATATTTTACATAATCATCAAAAGCTTCCGACTCATCTGCCTCGGAAACAGGTGCAAGTGCATGTTCGATTTCAGCAATATTAAGGGCTGCGGGAAGTCCTCCAACATGATCTTCGTGTGCATGAGTTGCCACAATATAATCCAGATGAAAAATCTCATTTTCTTTAAGATATGTATAAATCATGCTCGATTTATCAGCTTTACCACCATCAATCAGCATCGCATGATTATCACAAATTACAAGCTCTGAATCTCCCTGTCCAACATCTATAAAATGAACCTTAAGTCCATCACCATTTTCAGCACAAGAAGTAGTACTAACTGTTCTCACAGCCAGTACTACTAATAATAACGCTATTAATAATAAAGAAAAAACAATAATAACCTTTTTCTTCATAAATATATTTCAGCTCTTCCTATGTAAGTTATATTTACATTATATCAAACTTCCGCACGATATAGAAATTTCATGTTTTATAACTTCTTGCCTTACATGGGCGTGGTCTGATACGATCATTGATTTTCAGATGAAAAGCATTAATCTATGATTTTATGTGTTACAATAAATGTATATTCGATATTTAACATTCCAAATATCTATTCAATAATTAAGTATTATAGATTGTAGGCAATCCCCCTCCGACAAAGTCGGTTGGGGAGGTTCATGGCCAATAGAAGGTAATATTTATGAAAAAAAGTTTTTTACGTACCAGTCTAGTCTTATTTTTTATGATAATATTTTTTCTTTTAGTGTATTTTTTTATCGGAAGACCGCTGATATCATTTGTTGGAGATCCTGACGCTTTACAGAAATACATTGAAGAGAAAGGCATTCTGGGCTATTTAGTATTTGGAATTTTTGTAATTATTCAGACTGCCTCTAACTGCATACCAGGTCTGCCTTTTTATCTGGCTGCAGGATATCTTGTGGGAGGTTTAAAGGGAGCAATTATTTGTGACTTTTTTGCCACAATAGGTAACTGTATAGCTTTCATCATAGGCCGAAAGTACGGAAGGAATTTTCTGACTTATCTCTTCCCGGAAGATAAGCTTGAATATGTTGAAAGTATAATTCAAAAAGGAAATCCCAAATTAATTCATATAATATTTATGTTCCTGCCACTTCCAAAGGATACCTATGCATGGCTTGGTTATTATTCTGGTGAAAATCTGGCTGAATGGTTTATAATCACTTTTATTGCACGATTCCCAAGTATAATACTATATACTTACGGTGGTGAGAAGATAATGAGCAATCAGTATGCTATCCTAATAATTGGTGGAATTTTTGCAGCCCTTGTTTATGTTGTGGCTGCAGTCTATGTCAAAAAGCATATTACGGCAAACAGATGAACCTCACCACCGGCTTCGGCAGAAGTTTTTTTACCTGCAATCCATAATGATGGTATCAATTAAATAAATCTGCCTTTTTATTCCATATCTCATTATCGATTGTATTTATAAGATCCCCAAG
>JAILEJ010000476.1 GCA_024688095.1 Butyrivibrio sp. | reverse complement strand
CAATTGTTTTTACAAGTCCAAAACTCAAAACAGGATTCATAAGTGACAATGGCGAAACCCAGTATAACTTATCAAGCCATTTAAGTGATTCTGCAATGGATTCCATATTTTTTCCAATACTTACATTAAAATATATAATATAATCTTTTACCTTATATAAATTCCCAAGTATAAATAATATCCCAAGGAATCCCCATATATATCCTGAAAGCTTTATATTACAATCCTTTCTACTTACAATTCCATAAACGTAAGATACTGTTATAAGAAAAAACAGTATACCCACCCCCCGAAAAAGCGAAGATGCCCCCAATCCCAATGTTGTAAATCTCTGTGTTCTACTATAGGCTCCAAGCATAGCAATTATCTGTCCAATCAGGTTCCATACAATATAAAATGGGATTATCTTAATAAGATGCCATATATACCCTTCCCAAAATACATCCTCTGCTGTCTTCATCTGCCCAAGTGTCATATATAAAACTGAACTTTTCTGCTGTTTTCTAATCTCTTCACTTGGTCCCTTAATTGCATGATAAACAAAAAACAGATTAAGAAACATCATCATATAAAAAATAAAGAATGATGAATTAGAACCCTGTTCTCCCCTTGAAACACCAAAAAACACATATATCTGCCATGGAAGGAGAAAAAGCTTTCTTGTTATGCTAAAAAGCATCCTTTTATTATTTATATAATATATAATCATAACAATTGGTAATAAAAGCACCAAAAAAAGTCCAATATAATATCCCTTCTCCTTCTTATATTTAATAATACGTTTTATAATATTGTATTCTACTATCGGAAAAGTTCTTTTTATTTCATTAAAAGCTGAAATCATATTCCATCCCTCATTATAATGCTAAATTCTACTTGTATAATCACCTACAATATTTTCTTCCATAGTCTGATTTTCAATGATATAATCTTCGCACTCACTTTCTTTTAATATCGCAGCAAGTTCCTTCATATCTCCATCATAACTATATATCTGCATACCATTTTTACCGGCACTGACCCTTTTCATATGTTTTAACAAAATTTCACTATTGCCACCTTTAATAGAAATAACTTTTTCAAGTTTTGTTTCAGAAGCATTTCCAGTTCTTATAATCTCGCCTTCTTTTATTGCAATATAACTCGTCGCATAGTGAAGAACGCTCTCATATATTTCAGATGTAATAAAAATAGTCATCCCCGCATTATTAAGCCTTTTTAAAAATTCAAGCCATATCATCCACTTTCCGTTATTCATAAAATTCATTGGTTCATCAAGTATAATGATATCCGGATATGCGCTAACAGCCGCAATTATTTGAACACATTTATTATCCTCATAACTTATATCACTTATCAATTTACTAAGATCAACACCAAATAATTGAATAAGCTGCTCCTGTAAATTTCTTTTATAAGTATCCTTATTTAGATAAGCCATCTCATTTAAAAACTCACCTACTGTTGTATCCTCCATCAAAAGAATTTCGTCAGGAACATACCGATATTTTCCATCTACTATAACTTCTCCGGAAAATCCCTTCTTAAAACCCGTAATGCATTTTATAAGAGTGGTCTTCCCAGCATCATCAGGACCAAAAAGGACGCAAAACTCCCCCTTTAAAACTTCAATGTTTATATTTTTTAATATCTCTTTGCCCTTATATTTAACTGATAATTCTTTTGTACTAATCATGTTCTGATTCTCCCTGGAATCTTAGTCCTTTGTTGTACTTAGATAGTCATCTATTTTCATAATTGATTTAATTTGCAACCTTAATGATCAGATTAACAGATACTGTACTTAGTTCATTTTTATTATCATCTATTAGATGATAAGTAAGAAGTGCATTGTATGTTCCTGCATCAAGATCTTTATCCAGTTTTATATCTTTCAATGCTTTACCAACTTCAATATAAGGTGATAAGTATATAAGTTCATCAGTTCCATCCAACGTCACCGTAAAATAGACCGTATTAATATTAGAAGTTGAATTTTCAACGTATGCATTTGATGAAGACTTAGCACCATCCTCAAATTCCCAGGTCGTATTCATGACCGCATTATAACTTCCTGCAGTCCCCCTTTGATTCTGTATGTCATCCAGCATTGATTCTACATTATCAGCTGATACAATTTTATTAGTGGAAACACTGCTTCGTCCGACCTGACGAGATGTTATATAATGATACGAAAAGGCAACTGCCAATACCAGTATTGACACACCTGCACATATGGAAATTACCACAGGTGCAAAATTTTGCCTTTTATTATTCCCCAATTTATCAGATACATTTCTATTAGACTTTTCCTTTGACATAATCTGCCCCTCGCATATTTATGTATTTATTAAGAAAACATTTCTATATTAATTCATTTACTTTTCGTAAAAACATATTTCTTTTTACCTTGTATCATATATTTAGTATACCCCATATATTGTCTAAGCTCCAATTGTTTTTGCAACATTACATATAATATCTTAAATCTTTAATTATACTCCCCCCAAATAAAATTTTGTACGCAGTTTACCTCAGAAATAATCAATAAGAACAAACTATTCTCAATTTGTCCATAGGAATAATATTAAAAATTCATAAAGTCATTTTGTACTTGTTCAGTTTCTGTTTTTTTCAGAAAATACAGCGTTTTCACAATTTATTAAATATAAATTATCTTTTAAAGCGTCATAATTCCCTTATTTCAAGTCATATGAATATATCAATTTTTTAAAATTGTTTATTTTTTGTTAATAGCCTCTCCTCATCTAAAATGCTAAACTTTACCATAGAAGGTGACGATAAATATTACAGATGATTTCAGATAACCTAAAAGAGTCCACAAAAGTTGTAGGACTATAGGATTTCCATCTGTATATTATCCGTAGGTAGCCTAGGAACCTACCGCAACCGTCAATCAATAACATTCATATTACAAAGCGGAGCTTATAATATGAAACCTCAGTTGGTGATAATTAAAAGCCAAATAACCAATTGAGGACGCAAACT
>JAILEJ010000474.1 GCA_024688095.1 Butyrivibrio sp. | reverse complement strand
TTTTATAGGATATGTGATTTCCCAGATAATAGGAGCTTTTGTAGGAAGTTGTCTTCTTGCTATTATCTTTGGCGCCGGTTCAGTTACAGATATGACTGGAGGATTTGGTGCAAATGGCCTTGCAGGCGTTAACGGAAGCCCTGTTGCAGGACTTGTAGTCGAAATTGTTCTTACATTTATTTTTGTCCTTACCATTCTTGGTGTTACATCAAGCAAAGCAGGTCATGGTTCATTTGGCGGTCTTGTAATTGGTCTTACTCTTACATTTGTACATATTCTTGGCATTGGTCTTACCGGAACATCAGTAAACCCAGCAAGAAGTATTGCTCCTGCAGTATTTGCTGCTATTAATGGAAATGGTGATCCACTTGCAGCACTTTGGGTATTCATCGTAGGTCCACTCGTAGGTGCCGCTCTTGCCGCACTTTGCTACTCTTTCCTTGAATCCGACAAATAAACTATCGCTAAAGTTTTAATTAAATTTCTTTTGTATACCGCACTAAGGCCTCCTACTGATATATAATAAATGCATTATATATCACAAATTAGGAGGTCTGTTTTTTTATGAGAATGAAGGAAAAATTTTTTACTAAATTTTTAATAGGATTTTCTGCACTATTTCTCGGAGCTGTTATTTCAACCCCCCAGACTGCAAAAGCACAGGTTGTAACACCTGATGAAGGCTCCGCTGGAATATATGAAGCATTTGAAAATGATGGTGTTGCCGAACTGCAATCCGGAGAAACATACTATTTACCGCGTTTAACAATTGAAAGTAACCAGACTATTATTGCGACAGGTGCCACTATTTACACATCAGGACCTTCTGTTAAACATTTCCCCAACAGCGGAAATTATGATTCTGCAGTAAATATAAAGATCATTGGAGGAAATTGGCTTTCAACATCTTCTGGTTCCGGAGGCAGAGCATTCTCAGCATTCCAGTTTGCACATTGTAATGGAATCACACTAAAGGATATGTATATAAATAATACTCCTGCTAATTCTCATGCTATAGAAATAATAGGATGCAAAAATGTAACAATTGATGGCTGCACAGTAAAAGCTATTGGTTCTCCAAGTAGTTCAACATCAGTTGAAGAAGGCATACAGTTTGATATAGCAACTCATGCAACAGCACCTAATGTTTTTTATACATCAAGCAATTCATTAGCAAATGGTCATACTTGCCAAAATGTAAAAATAAATAACTGCAAAGTTTCAGGATTTGGTCGAGGCATATGCGCCAACTTTACAGAAACTGAATCCAGAAAATGGGTAAGTAACTACCATAAAAATTTCACCGTTACAAACTGCGAAATTTCCAGCAAAACAGCTGAAGCTCTTGCTTTATTAAATGTAGTAGGCATAAAAGTAAACAATAACAAATTAACTTCAACTGCTAAAAAATCAAGATACTATTATGCTTCAGGTCTCCACATTGCATCATATGGAAAAAATAAGTCAGGTCTTTCTTCAGCAAAATATATTGTTTCAAAAAATACTATTAAAGGAACCAATTACGCTATACATGTAGATTGTGATGGTAAAGGAAAAATAAATAAATTAACTATCAAAAACAATATACTTACTTCAAAGACCAATAAGGACAATCCTATAAGAACTCTTGCCGTAAAAAAAGTAGTCGACAAAAACAACACAATCACCGGAAAATAACAATTTAATTGTCAAAACGGACGGTGAACTTTTCCATACGACGAAAGTGGATTTGAATATTTGACGGTGAACTTTTCTACTACTTGTAAGAGCGACTATATAAAAGACTATTTCGTTCAGAACACGCTCGCGCTTCTAGCTTTGCAGCTAACACTTCAAAGCCAGAATTCGCAGGCACAATAAAGTTTCTAACGAAAAAGTGCCTGTTCACTCTTGAATCATATTCTTACGCAGGCTGCAGCAAGTGCATCCTGCTAAATTATATAATCGCAAAATAATAGTTCGGCGTAAGCGAACTAAATTCAAAAAGGATAACTAACAGATAAAAATATATCTGTTAGCTATCCTTTTTTCATTAAGTTCGCGCGCCGCACAAGGGTTCTTCTCTGCATTTAAAAATCCAAATCCACAATCAAGAATTGATAAGTTCACCAGACTATTTGAAATGAAAATCATATTTAAAAAGTTTTTTATAAAGCACTGGGAGTTTGCTTCTACAGTCAAAATGAAATTCATATTTAAAAAGTCTCATCCAAAGCAAAAGAAGTTCACCTGTCATTGATAATAAATTGCTATCTAAGAGCAGTATAATTATCCCCTAAAAAATAAAATATGCTGCCCTTGTTTGGAATAGATACAACCATTAAAAGTTTTATTTGTTAAAGAAGATATTTAATTTTTCAATATCAAAAGCAGATAATTGGAGTATTTAGTGCAAAGCAAATTCTTGATATCAAGAAAAGTTGAAATGGAATGAATGTATAGCTGAGTTTTAATTCCTCAGTAACATAAACTGATTATTGGAATGTGTTGCTTAGTTAAATCTAATTCCTGATATCAAGAAAAGTTGAAATGGAATGAATGCATGGCTTTTAATTCCTCAGGACAAAAACTGATTATTGGAATGTGTTGCTTAGTCTAAATCTAATTCCTGACATCAAGAAAAGTTGAAATGGAATGTGTCCTAAGATGGGTTTTAATTCCTCAGTAACATAAACTGATTATTGGAATGTGTTTCTTAGTCTAGATCTAATTCCTGATATCAAGAAAAATTGAAATGGAATGAATGCATGGCTGGGTTTTAATTCCTCAGTAACATAAACTGATTATTGGAATGTGTTGCTTAGTCTAGATCTAATTCCTGATATCAAGAAAAGTTGAAATGGAATGAATGCATGGCCGGGTTTTAATTCCTCAGGAACATAAACTGATTATTGGAATGTGTTGCTTAGTCTAAATCTAATTCCTGACATCAAGAAAAGTTGAAATGGAATGAATGCATAGCTGGGTTTTAATTCCTCAGGAACATAAACTGATTATTGGAATGTGTTGCTTAGTCTAAATCTAATTCCTGACATCAAGAAAAGTTGAATTGGAATGAATGCATGGCTGGGTTTTAATTCCTCAGGAACATAAACTGATTATTGGAATGTGTTGGTTGGTGTAGAGATATATGGCGGCAACATATTTTATTTGTCAGGCGCTTGATTACCCTATAGTCAAAGAAAAAGGCATGTCAAGAGTTTGAAGAACCGCGTAGCGGCTCGCTCTTTACATGCCTTTTTTCTTTGACTTTCCTGCTTAAAGTGCCTGACAAATAAATACTTGTTTTATGTAGCTTTTATTTTTAAAACGCTTGACAAATAAATACTTGTTTTATGTAGCTTTTATTTTTAAAACGCCTGATAAATATAAAATAGCTCATTAAAAACGTATCAGAAAGCAGACTATATTCTCTAGTCTTCAGAAATTATACAAGAATCAAATTTTTATTTTATGAGACTGTGCCATTCCTGGAGAGATTTGATCTCTGGTGTTTCATGAGTGTTTACATAATCGATACCCTCAGCGGCAGCTCTTGCGGCAGCCATTGTTGTGATGTAAGGGATCTTATATTTGATAGCTGACTTTCTAAGATAGCTATCGTCATGTACACTGTCCTTTCCAACTGGAGAATTAACAACAAGCTGAAGATCTCCATTTGTCATTAGATCAATGATGTTCGGACGACCTTCATAAAGCTTGTTAACTCTTGTAGCTTCTATTCCAGCTTCCTGAATCATCTCACAGGTTCTTCCTGTTGAATAAATCTTGAATCCAGCCTTATCAAATGCCCTGGCAATTTCTACAACCTCAGGCTTATCCTGTCTGTTTACAGAAATAAGAACATTCCCTTTGTTTGGAAGTGTTGCCTGAGCGCCCTCTTCTGCCTTGAAGAATGCCTCACCTGTTGTGCTTGCAAGCCCAAGAACCTCACCTGTAGAACGCATTTCAGGTCCGAGTACAGGGTCAACCTCCTGGAACATGTTGAATGGGAATACTGCTTCTTTTACTCCGTAATAAGGAATAATCTTCTCAGTAAGTGTCGGAACCGGTGATGGCTTTCCTGTAAGCTCTGCAGTAATAATCTCTGTAGCAATTGGAACCATCTTGATTCCGCAAACCTTTGATACTAGCGGAACTGTTCTTGATGCTCTTGGATTTGCCTCAAGTACAAATACCTTACCATTTTCAATTGCATACTGCATGTTCATAAGACCTACTACATGCATCTCTTCAGCAATCTTTCTTGTGTAATCCTTGATTGTCTCAAGTGCCTCTTCAGGAATATGCTTTGAAGGAATTATGCAGGAGCTGTCTCCTGAGTGAATTCCAGCAAGTTCAATGTGCTCCATAACTGCAGGAACGTAAGCATGTGTTCCATCGCTGATAGCATCTGCTTCACACTCCATTGCATGATTAAGGAATCTGTCTATAAGTATAGGTCTGTCAGGTGTAACACCTACAGCTGCCTTCATATAATCAGTCATACTGTTGTCATCATAAACAACTTCCATTCCGCGTCCGCCAAGAACGTAAGAAGGGCGAACCATAACAGGATATCCAATCTTACCTGCAATCTCAACAGCTTCTTCAACTGTTGTAGCCATTCCTGATTCAGGCATTGGAATCTCAAGTTTATCCATCATATTGCGGAAAAGATCTCTATCCTCTGCAAGGTCAATAACAGCAGGAGATGTACCAAGAATCTTTACACCGTTTTTCTCAAGATCTGCTGCAAGGTTAAGAGGTGTCTGACCACCAAACTGAGCAATAACACCAACTGGATTTTCCTTTTTATAAATGCTGAGAACATCTTCAAGTGTAAGTGGTTCAAAATAAAGCTTGTCAGATGTATCATAATCCGTTGAAACAGTCTCAGGGTTACAGTTAACAATAATTGTCTCAAAGCCAAGCTTTTTAAGTGACATAGCTGCATGTACACAGCAATAGTCAAACTCGATACCCTGTCCGATTCTGTTTGGACCACCACCAAGAATCATAATCTTTGGCTTTCCTGTTGTAACAGGATTTTTGTCCTCATCGTTATATGTTGAATAATAATAAGCACTATCATCTGTTCCACTTACATGGATACCCTGCCAGCTTTGACACATTCCAAGAGCCTCGCGCTTATTTCTGATATCATCTTCAGATACTTCAAGAATTTCGCTAAGGTACTTATCTGAGAATCCGTCTTTCTTTGCCTTGATAAGCTGCTCATCTGTAGGAAGACTTCCCTTATTCTTAAGAAGCTCCTCTTCCTCTTCAACAAGCTCTTTCATCTGTTCGATGAAATATTTTTTTACATGAGTAAGGTCAAAAATCTCATCAACTGTTGCACCCTTACGGATTGCTTCATACATGATGAAATGACGTTCACTTGAAGGAGTTACAAGCATCTTGAGAAGTTCTTCCTTGGAAAGTTCATTAAAGTTCTTTACAAAACCAAGTCCATAACGACCTTTTTCAAGAGAGCGGATTGCCTTCTGGAAAGCTTCTTTATAATTCTTTCCGATGCTCATTACTTCACCAACTGCACGCATCTGTGTTCCAAGCTTATCTTCAACGCCTTTGAATTTTTCAAATGCCCAGCGTGCAAACTTAACTACAACGTAGTCTCCACCTGGCTTGTATTTATCAAGAGTTCCATATTTGCCACAAGGAATTTCTGAAAGTGTAAGACCTGTTGCAAGTTTTGCTGATACAAGTGCAATAGGGAAACCTGTTGCCTTTGAAGCAAGTGCTGAAGAACGTGAAGTTCTAGGATTGATCTCGATAACAATTATTCTATCTGACTTTGGATCATGAGCAAACTGAACATTGGTACCACCGATAACTCCAATGTGCTCAACAATCTTGTAGGCCTGCTCCTGAAGTCTGTCCATAACTTCCTGAGAAATAGTAAGCATAGGCGCTGTACAGAAAGAGTCACCAGTGTGAACGCCCATTGGATCAACGTTCTCTATAAAGCAAACTGTTATCATGTTACCTTCTTTGTCACGTACAACCTCAAGCTCAAGTTCTTCCCAGCCTGTAACGCACTCTTCAACAAGAACCTGATGTACAAGTGAAGCCTGAAGACCTCTTGCACATACAACCTGAAGTTCTTCTTTATTATAAACAAGACCGCCACCTGCGCCGCCCATAGTATAAGCAGGTCTGAGAACTACAGGATATCCAAGTGAATCTGCAATCTTAAGAGCCTCATCAACACTGTAAGCAACTTCACTCTTTGCCATCTCGATTCCAAGGCTTTCCATTGTCTTCTTAAATTCGACACGGTCTTCACCTCTTTCGATAGCATCTACCTGAACACCAATAACTTTGACATTGTATTTGTCCAGAACACCTGCTTTGTAAAGCTCTGAGCAAAGATTAAGTCCTGACTGTCCTCCAAGGTTTGGAAGAAGTGCATCAGGGCGCTCTTTGGCAATGATCTGCTCAAGACGATTTACATTAAGTGGCTCAATGTAAGTAACATCCGCCATCTCCGGATCTGTCATGATTGTTGCAGGGTTGGAGTTAACAAGAACTATCTGGTAACCAAGACTTCTAAGTGCTTTAAGCGCCTGAGTTCCTGAATAGTCAAATTCACAGGCCTGGCCAATGATAATAGGACCGGAGCCAATGATCAGTACTTTGTGGATATCTGTTCTCTGTGGCATGAAATTTCTCCTTACTATTTTCCTTTTATGCATATTTTTTAAATATAAGCACAAAAACTTATATTTATAAATATAAACCACAAATATTTTAGCAGAAATGCTATTATAGTAATAGCGAATTTTTAAAAAAATTTATCTTGGAGGAAAAAAGAAATAATGAAGATTGTATCAGCTGAAATTGACAGCGTAGGCCATGACATTGATTACACAAGTTTAAAGAATCTTGGCGACGTAACATTTTATAATGATAAGATTTTTGCCGAAAATGCCGCAGAGAGAATTGGTGACGCTGAAGTTTTATGCATAAATAAAACAAAAGTCACTCCTGAAATTCTTGATAAGGCTCCAAATCTTAAGCTTATCTGTGAATTTGCAACAGGATTTGATAATGCAAACATTAATGAATGCGCAAAAAGAGGAATAAAGGTTGCCAACGTTGCCGGCTATTCAACAGCATCTGTTGCACAGCACACATTTGCACTCTATTTCTATGTAGCAGAGAAACTCCGTCACTATGATGAATTTGTAAAGTCAGGTGCCTACGGTGCACAGGATAACTTTAGCTGTCTTGATATTCCATTCCATGAGCTTGACGGTCAGACCTGGGGAATTGTTGGTATGGGTAATATAGGAAAAAAAGTTGCGCAGATAGCTGAAGCTTTTGGCGCAAAAGTTATTTTCTATTCAGCTTCAGGAAACAGTTCCTGCACTGATTATGAAAGAGTTGAATTCGATGAGCTTTTGAAAAGAAGTGATGTTATATCTCTCCACTGCCCATTAAGTGACAGAACAAAAGGACTTATGAATAAAGATGCATTTTCTAAGATGAAAAAATCTGCAATTCTTGTAAATGTTGCAAGAGGTCCGGTTGTTGAAGAGCAGGATTTATACGATGCTCTTGAAAGCGGAGAAATTGCAGGTGCAGGTCTTGATGTTCTTTCTGCAGAGCCTATTGCTAAGGACAACCCACTTGGAAAGATCATGGACAGCAACAAATTAATCATCACTGCTCACATGGCATGGGCAAGTACCGAAGCACGTCAGCGCTGTGTAGATGAAGTTGCGCA
>JAILEJ010000460.1 GCA_024688095.1 Butyrivibrio sp. | reverse complement strand
AAGATAACTTATACGGTGTAACGCTGTGAGTATATGGATTCTGTTC
Organism: Butyrivibrio sp.; assembly: GCA_024688095.1. Taxonomy (GTDB): domain Bacteria; phylum Bacillota; class Clostridia; order Lachnospirales; family Lachnospiraceae; genus Butyrivibrio. Next base: position 5,047 of record JAILEJ010000460.1, on the reverse strand, counting down.
CAGAATTCTAACCTGTTCATCTGTATAAGAACGTTTTTTGTTCCCCATAATTTAGCTCCTTTCATTGCTATTATATCAGCAATTGACGGCTGAATGCGTGTAGACGAGTTGGCTTTGGACTTTTTAAAACAATTTGATCATCGATGATACTACCTAATTTGTGTCCACTATCAAGGACCGCTGTTAGAATACATCCTAAATGGTGAATTCTCGTGTCCACTCTATTGGGTTCATTTTAAAGTGTGAAGTTAATTCTAGATATCAAGATAAATAAAATAGGAATGACAGTAAAGCAGATTTTTAATTCTTCAAGAACAAAAACAGAAAATTGGAATGTTGTGGTTAATGTAAAGTCAATTCCATATTTCATGAAAATTTGATAAGGAATGAGAGCAAAGTAGTTTTTTAATTCTTCAAGAATAAAAACAGTAAAAGGGAATGGTGTAGAAGGACTGAAGTATTATTTTAATAATATTATTTATGCTTTGACTGATGTATTGATCAGTCACAATATATACTACGACATTCGTAGTAACTAAAATCAACACACTACGGCAGACGTAGTAACTAAAATCAACATACTACGACAGACGTAGTGACTAAAATCAACATACTATGGCAGACGTAGTAACTAAAATCAAAATACTACAGCAGACGTAGTAACTAAAATCAAAATACTACGGCAGGCGTAGTAACTAAAACCAATATACTAGACATTGGTAGTAAACTGAGTTCAATATGCTATGGCTGTCGTAGTATGTCAGTCAATATGTTTTTTTGCATAATTTATGTCCTTTGACCAGAATAAAATAAATTCCGGATTAGGGATGATAAAATCACAGTTTGTAAATACGTCATACTCCTTTAGACGTCTTGCAATAGGAAGTTTGCAAAACTTTATTCTTTATTTTTCTTTTATTGAATTATATATTTTATAGTGTTATTATTTTAACGAGTGCTGTTTAGAAGTAAATAAGATTATTCTGAGATAATTTGAAATTTGTTTTTTAGATGGCATTAGACAAAAGAAATATTTTGTCTAAACAACGCATTTGTAAAGTATATGCTATATATACGATGTACTTATATTTGTATAAAAATTCTTTTTTTAAAAAGATTTAGGAGGTTTTATAAAATGAGTAAGAGTTTCGAAGACATTTTAGCTAAGCTGAAAACAGCTTCAAGAAAGAAGTTATCAGTATCTGTTGCGCAGGATGCACCTGTGCTTGAGGCTGTAAAGGCTGCAAAGGAAAAGGGAATTGCCGATGCAATCCTTGTTGGCGATAAGGATAAGATCGAAGAAATTGCCAAGACAATCGGTATGGATCTTTCTGATTATGAGATTATTGATGAGAAGGATCAGGCTGAAGCTGCTACAAAAGCTGTTCAGCTTGTACACGATGGTAAGGCTGATATTTATATGAAGGGTGCTCTTGATACTAAGACTTTCCTTAAGAGCGTTCTTAACAAGGAAGTTGGACTTCGTACAGGTAAGCCACTTTCACATGTATGCGTATTTGAACTTCCAGGAATGGACAGACTTTTGTTCCTTACAGACGTTGCATTTATGCCATATCCTACACTTGAGGATAAAAAGGTTATTATTGAATATACAGTAGCTGTTGCAAGAGCATGTGGTGTTGAGATGCCAAAGGTAGCTCCACTTGCAGCTGTTGAAGTTGTAAATGAAAAGATGCCTGTTACAGTTGAAGCTGCAGAGCTTACAAAGATGAATGAGGCTGGAGAAATTAAGGATTGTATAGTAGACGGACCTCTTAGTATGGATCTTGCTATTGATCCTGAAGCTGCTAAGCATAAGGCAGGAGCACTTGATCGTAAGATTGTTGGTGATGCTGATATTCTTCTTTTCCCAGACATTCATGCTGGAAACCTTGTATATAAGACAATGGTTCGTATGGGAGATGTTAAGAATGGTAATGTTCTTACAGGAACAAAGGCACCAGTTATTCTTACATCAAGATCAGATAGTGTTGAAGTAAAACTTAATTCTATCGCACTTGCAGCTGTAGTTGCAGAAGATATTAAGAAGGGAGAACTTTAATTATGATAAAATCTCTTATTATTAATCCAGGTTCAACATCTACAAAGCTCGGTATTTTTGAGGATGAGAAACTTGTTGTAGATGAAACTCTTCGTCACAGCACAGAAGAGATTGCACAGTTTGATTCAATCGTTGCACAGAAGGATTTCCGTAAGAATATTATTCTTGATTTCCTTAAGGCTCAGAATATTGATGTGAAATCATTTAATGTTGTAGTTGGACGTGGCGGAATGCTTAAGCCAATTGCAGGTGGTACATATGCAACAACAGATGCTCTTATAAAGGATCTTGAAGTAGGTGTTTCAGGACAGCACGCTTCTAACCTTGGTGGTATTCTTGCAAAGGATATTGCTGAAGAAATCGGTGTTCCATCATATATTGTTGACCCGGTTGTTGTTGATGAACTTTGTGATGAAGCAAGACTTTCAGGTGTTGATGGAATTGACAGAATTTCTGTATTCCATGCTCTTAACCAGAAAGCTGTTGCAAGACGTTTTGCAAAGGAAAATGGAAAGAAATACGAAGATATTAATCTTGTTGTTGTTCATCTTGGCGGTGGTGTATCAGTTGGTGCACATAAGAATGGCCGTGTTGTAGATGTATTCAACGCACTTGATGGTGATGGTGCATTCTCACCTGAAAGAGCTGGTGGACTTCCAACAGGTGGTCTTATAAAGCTTTGCTTCTCGGGCAAATATAGTGAAAAAGAAGTTTACAAGATGGCAGTAGGAAATGGTGGATTTAACTCATACCTTGGAACAAATGATGCAAGAGAAGTTGTAAAGATGGCTGATGAAGGAAATGAAAAGGCTAAACTTGTTCTTGATGCATTTATCTTCCAGCTTTCAAAAAATATTGGAGCTCAGGCAGCAGTTCTTAAAGGTAAAGTTGATCAGATCATCATTACAGGTGGTATTGCATACAACAAAATGATTACTGATAGAATTACTGAAAATGTTGGATTTATTGCTCCAGTAACAGTATATCCTGGAGAGGATGAGCTTCTTGCTCTTGCTCAGGGAGCGCTTCGTGTAATGAATGGCGAAGAAAAAGCTAAAGAGTATTAATCCCCAAATTATGGGAAAAGAGTAATAAAATAAAAGTTAAGAAACTCCATAGGCAGTTTGTTGTTTTGTCTATGGAGTTTTTTGATTATTATAATTCACAGATTTATAAACATATTTGGTATAAATATGCTAATTAAAATCTGTCTGATTCTATTATTAGCTATATATGTTGGAGCGAGCTATGACAGAAAAGCCTATAAAAAGAATGATACCTATAGTTGCTGTGCTGATTTTATGCATAGCAATTTTTATGCAGATATATGCAAATCTATTTCATTATGCAGCCAGGATGGATGCAGATGTTGCAGGAGAAGCAATTCTTGCAAAAGAAATAGCAGAAAATAATTTAAAAATACCTGATACATGGTATATAAGTACGGAAACAAGATATATTTATCCTGCTAATTTGGGAGCTGTGATATATTTCTTTTTACATGATATTCAGTTATCTATGGGGATTTCCTGCTCAATATGTATTGTGGTTTTGATTATTTTAATGTTTGCATTATATAGAAAAATAGGAATGGGGAAACTTGCTTCATTATCCGCTTCGATTATCCCGTTTATTATTACGCTAAATGTACATGACGCTCTTGAAATGTTTAGCTTGTATGCAGGCTATTATTTTTCTGTGTTGTTTGTTTTTTATTTAACTGGAATAATTTTTGTTGATTTATTAAAAGGAAGAAAAAATCTTCCGGGATTAGTTATTGCAGTTATTTGTTCTTTACTGCTAGGAGCGCAAGGCATGAGAGGAACATTAATGGTTTATATTCCATATATTTGCGCATTATTTGTTTTGTGTTTTTTAAAAGGATTTTTAGCTGTAAAAAATGAGGTAAAAAATAAACTGTTTTTAATGATTTTATGTATTGCATTGGCGGGAAGTTCCTTTTTAACCTGTAAAATATTATCTTCAGGTATTTCAGATACTTCCAGAAATATTAGAAATGGTTTTAATAAATTGCTGTTGGAAGTAATCCCTTCAATAATGAAACTTTTTGATTGTAATGAAAATAAATTATATCTTATATTTGTAACAATACTGACAACGGCTTCTTTGTTAAGCTCTTTATATTACATTTTTGTAAAAAAATTGAATGATGAAAAAAAGTTTATGCTATTGGCTTTATGGATGGCTTTTCTTGTCATGGTTATGGCAATGGCATTTACCACATTTGAAGTTACACCAAGATATTCTGTATTTTTATTATTTTTAATCGGAATGGGAGTGGGAATCTTTCTTGATGAAACAATTAATGTATCAAAAAAAGGTACAGTTTTTTATATATTTATGGTTCAGATAATTATATGCTCAATTTTTTCGGGGGTTTATAATTATAATAATCTGATTGCTACAGATAAATCCCAAAACTCAGTCTATAATAAGGTTGCTTTGTGGATGGAAGAAAACAACGTTGAAAAAGGGTATGCAACTTTTGATTATGCCAGCGTGATCACTGTTGTAAGCAATGGGATTTCTGAAGTATATCCCGTTAATAGCATGTCGGAACTATATGCACTGAAGTGGCTTAGTAATGAAAACTGGTATCCTCCATATACGGATGAAAAAGAGCACGTTGCAATAATAACAACCGATGCAACAGATGAAGATTTTGAATCTTTTTATAATGATAATTCACATATAGAGATTTTGCAAACAACTGATATTGGAAAGTTTCATTGCTATATTTTGAGTGAAAACCCTGTGAGACTGGATAATGTGAGATAGGGGGAATTGTAAGGCAGGGGGCAGGTTGAAGATAATCAATATGTGGTTTTATTTAAATATAAGGTTATATTGAATACTAGAACAAAATTTGATAAAATATAAGGCGTATTTTTGCATATTTATATAGTAAGCAGAGATTATTGCTAAAGGCGCCATGCAGATGAGTGCATATGCAAGTAATTGATT
>JAILEJ010000378.1 GCA_024688095.1 Butyrivibrio sp. | reverse complement strand
ATTAAAGCCAGATCCGAATAAAACTGCTGTGAATAACAAGGCAAATAGACTAAGTAAAAGTAATGTCACTACCTTAGAAAAGAGCGGTGCAATCTTACATCTTAATGTAAGAAGATTTTGGAACATTCCTGCATTTTGCTCCTGCTCCATTGTACTAGCAATGAATATTCCAATCAATACAGGAAATGCAGATCCAAGAGTCTCATAAAAAGCAGTTATCTTATCTGTTTCATTCCATCCGGAAATCGCATAATAAGCAAGAAACACTGCACTCACCACAATCGGGATTATAATATGAGCAATTATTACGGAACTTCTTTTCATCTTATAAAAATCTGCGCGAAGACATCTGGTGAACATTATTATTTCACCTCTCTTTTTTCAAACCAGTTAAGGTATAGATAAGTTAAAAGCATAAAATGGGCGAGTGCAATGAGAATTCCAGGAAGAATTACGAAGGAACTAAGAAGTGGTTCCCCTGCCTGCGCTCTCAATCCATTTGGAAGTACATGCAAAAGCGGCGTAACAACTCTCATGGATATCGCAGAGACCAGTATAAACCATTTTTCTGAAGGTGCTACGATAATTCCAAGCACATTTATAAACAGACAAACCATAAGTTCTACTACCATTCCAAATTTTTCACTTAAGAATAAGAACAGTGGTATCTGCCAAAGCTCTGTGATAGTTAGAACGACAACCGTTATAGCTGCTCCAATTACAGGAATACTTGTTGTTAAAATAGCTCCCCCCACGGTAGCTCCTGCAAAAAGTACTACATTTGATACAAAAACAAGGATTCCAAGATAAGCAATTTTCCCAAGCATCAGTTTTCTTTTTTCCATTGGAAGAGTCTTGATGTTGTAGTATCCGTTTTTCTTTTCTCTAATTACAGAAAAGTAGCTTACGATAGCAATCATACCAGGAAGAAGAAGTACATACCACCAGTTCCATGCGCTCTCTGCGTAGGCATTGGTCATTCCTAACGTAAGCACAAATACCATTACAAGTGTAATTATTGGAAATACAACTATGAGTTTACTACTCATAGTTCTCTTTGATTTTAAAAATTCCGCTCTTATTATATTAGTCATTGCTGTAGTCCTTTCATCTAATCTGTCAGATAGTTAGTAATTTACATTCTTTATTCGATATTCTGAAGCTTACGATTTTTCTTAACAACATCCATAAAGAGCTCTTCAAGATTCTGTCCCGGAAGAAGCTTACCTTCATATCCAAGTACTCCGTCTGAGATTATTCCGATATAATCAGCACACATCTGAACCTCTGAGAGAATATGGCTTGACAAAATCACGGTAATTCCCTGCTCAGGGAAGGTTTTTATAAGTTCTCTAAGCTCTTCAATTCCGATTGGGTCAAGTCCGTTTGTAGGCTCATCCAGAATAAGGAGCTTGGGATTTGCAAGAAGTGCAAGTGCGATTCCAAGTCTTTGCTTCATTCCCAGCGAAAACTGACCAGCCTTCTTTTTTCCTGTATTTGTAAGTGAAACTGTTTTTAAAACTTCATCGATTCGGCTCTTTGCCACCCCAAGAAGAATAGCTCTTACTTCAAGATTCTCCCTTGCTGTAAGATTTTCATAGATTGGAGGATTTTCGATGAGTGCTCCAATCTCTTCAAGAATTGCTCTGCTCCATGGCTTTCCGTCATAGATTATCTCACCATCTGTAGGCTTCATGATTCCGGTTATCATCTTTAGTGTTGTCGACTTTCCTGCTCCGTTTGGTCCAAGGAGGCCATATACACAACCCTTTGGTATATTCAGCGATACTTTATTTACCGCCTTCTGATCTTTAAATGTCTTACAAAGTTCGTTAGTTTTAAGCATCATTTCCATTATTTTTCCCTTTTCTTTGCCTATATATAAATTTGTTTTTTATTTTGTTGCCATAGATATTTTTCAATCTGAAAACAGATTACAAAGAAAAAATAAAGATTTGATAAAGATTATTAGAAAAGTTTTCATATATCCATAAATAATTTGTCGCAAAAAAAGCGGTAAGTCCTTGAACTTACCGCCTATAATCATCAACATATCTTCTTCGCTACGATGAGATATCTGTGGATTGTTCCTTCAACAAATCCATTCTTATCAATCTCTTCCTGCATTTCAAGAAGTCTGTCAAAACACTTATCTACAGAGAATCCCGGGAACTCCCACTCTATGATATGAGCAAACCATACAAATGCACCAACATCATAGAAGCGGATTGGTCTGAAGGTTTCCTCTGCTCTGATGATCTTTAATCCTGCATCCTCAAACTTTTTCTTCTGAATAGATAGTTCAAGCTCTGGAAATGGCTTTGGCACATCAGGCAGAACCATCTCTACAAGATCTCTGTCATTCTCCCCGCCTACCTGCTCAGTAATGAACAGCCCATCAGGTCGAAGAAGCCTTGCAGTTTCCTCAGGATCAAAGTCACCATGTCTGTTTATAATCATGTCAAAAGAGCCATCTGCAAAAGGAACGTTTGATGCATCATCACAAGCCTTGAAGTCTATTCCAAGTGGCAACAGTTCTTTCCTGCACAACTCAACATTTGGTGCATAACCTTCTGTAGCTGCAGTGTTGCCATATGGATGTCCAAGAGATCTCAGATATAAATATCTCGTTGTCTATCATAGTGATAAGCAACCTCTCCGACATATTCATTATCAGAATTCATCAAATAGCGGTAGTATCTTCTGTTATCAGCAGTCTTAACCCAGGCATCATACCAAGCTTCCCATTCATCTTTAGGAAAAGGAATTGTACCACCCCACTTGGCGTTGTATGACATGGTATCTTCGTCAGCCATTAATTTTTCTCTAAACCATAAATCATCTATATTTGGTTTTACCAATGTAAGCATTAATCATTCTGCCACTCAAAATGTGTTTAAATATGCTCAAACACATCGAGAAATTGAAGTCCTTGCGGATACTTCTTACTGCTTCAACGTGTATGCTTTGGCGATTACAAGTAATACGCTACTCGCAGGTTTTTGTACACTCCACAGT
>JAILEJ010000338.1 GCA_024688095.1 Butyrivibrio sp. | reverse complement strand
TACATTTGCGATGAATGTGTTGACATTTGTGCAGATATTATAGAAGAAGAGTTTGAAGATGAGCCTATTATAAGAGATGATAAGGACATTAACCTTCTTAAGCCAGTTGAAATTAGAAATTTCCTGGATGAATATGTTATTGGACAGGATGAAGCTAAGAAAGTATTAGCTGTATCTGTTTATAATCATTATAAGAGAGTTATGGCTCCTAAAAATCCTGATGACGTAGAGCTTCAGAAGAGCAATATCATTATGATTGGACCAACAGGTTCTGGTAAGACATATCTTGCACAGACACTTGCTAAAATCATTAATGTTCCATTTGCTATTGCAGATGCAACTACTCTTACAGAGGCTGGTTATGTAGGTGAAGACGTTGAGAATATTCTTCTTAAGTTAATTCAGGCAGCTGATTATGATATTGAGCGTGCTCAGTATGGTATCGTATATATCGATGAAATCGATAAAATCACTAAAAAGGGTGAGAATGTATCTATAACCAGAGATGTTTCGGGTGAAGGCGTTCAGCAGGCACTTCTTAAAATTGTAGAAGGTACTGTTGCCAGTGTTCCTCCTCAGGGCGGAAGAAAACATCCTCATCAGGAACTTATTCAGATTGATACAAGCAATATTCTCTTTATTTGTGGAGGTGCATTTGACGGTCTTGATAAGATTGTTGAGGCAAGACTTGATCGTAAGTCAATCGGTTTCAATGCTGAAATTGCAGATAAGACAGAGAAAGAGATTGGAGAGGTTCTTAAGAATGTAACTCCTCAGGATCTTACTAAATTTGGTCTTATTCCTGAATTTGTAGGCCGTGTTCCAATTATGGTTACACTTGAGGGACTTAATAGAGAAGCTCTTGTAAGAATTCTTACTGAGCCTAGAAATGCTCTTGTAAAGCAGTATCAGAAGCTTTTTGATATTGATGATGTTAAGCTTTCATTTGAGCAGGAAGCAGTTGATAAGATTGCTCAGATGGCTTATGACAGACAGACAGGTGCAAGAGGACTCCGTTCTATTATGGAGAAGGCTATGATGGATGTTATGTATGAAATTCCATCAGATGACACTATTACAGAATGTGTAATAACAGAAGCTTCTGTAGAGGGTGATAGTCAGCCGCTTATTGTACATAAGGATCAGAAAAGATTAAAAGAAGCTAAATAAAAAATGTTAGACCCATGATGTGGTCTGTAACAAAAGCCACGGTATAATGCTGTGGCTTTTTATTTTTTAGGAGGTTGATTATGAACTTTTTTAAAAACACCAAAATAAATTATTACATTGAGGCTGTGATATCAACTGCAATAGGTATTGTTCTTATGGTCTGGCCTGGTGCAACGCTTGATTTTCTTGTAAAAGCATTGGCTGCACTTATCTTTTGCGCTGGTATTGTTTTTGTAATAGGATTTTTCATGAAAAAAGAGAGAGGTGTTACTGAATCAGCATCATTGAGTCTTGGAGTTATTATTGCAGTAATAGGTGCATGGATGTTTTCTAAGCCAAATACATTTATTGCGATCATTCCAATAATAGCCGGAATTGTAATTGCAATGGGCGGAATAAGTAATATAACACAGGCTGTATCACTAGGAAAATATAAATATTCTAAATGGTGGTTATCACTTATATTTGGTATTATTTCTATAATTTTAGGTGGTTATCTTATATTAAACCCGTTGGCTGCTGCAGATTCTGTGATGATGATTATTGGATTTACTATAGTTTATACATCAATTACTAATGTATGGGCTCTTGCAATATTGGGAAGAGTAGAAAAGAATGTGAGACAGCAAATGGAAGTTGTGGATACAGAAGCAGAAATTATAGATTATAATAAATAAATTTGACACCTAAAAAATAGATGAAGCGTCAAAGATATTAGAAAGGGTGCATATGAGATGGGAACCTTTAAAAGCTGAGCTTGGTGATGATTGCATAACAGCATTTATGAAAAGATATCATTTTTCTGAAGATCAAAGAAAAGATGTTGAAAAATGTTACAGGCAGTTAGTTCCGCTTGTCCATGCGACAGCTGCATATAAGCTGGTTGATAAGGATATTATTGACTTTGAAGGTTCATCAGATAAGCAGAATTCAGAAGCAGTAATCAATCAGGATAAAGAGAATAACCAGGAAAATGTAAAGTATGCCTATACGATAATTACACTTGGAAACGGAGTGGATTCTTTCATAAGTGGTATGAGTGAAGCTCAGGACTATCAAAAATCATACATGGCAGAATGCTTTTCAAATGAATTTCTTGACATGGCATATCAGTCCTATGATAAATATCTTATGGATAATACAGGCCTTTTTCCTGGAGACTATAAGTTTATTGGAAGCCAGTATTCTATTGAAAATATGGAAAAACTATTTAGAATACTTGGACAAAAGCAGGTACATTATAATGATGCTTATGCTTTGAGACCAAGAGCTAGTGTTGCCTTTGTAGTGCCATTATATGAACATAAAGTAGATAAGCATACTTATTGTACAGTTTGTAAAGCCAAAGGCTGCAGTAATAGAAAAGCTCCATATTCAGGTAATTATCATACTGAAGAAAAAACTGAAGAGAAAAAGAATGGTCTTATTCATCTGTATACTGGTGATGGAAAAGGGAAGACAACTGCGGCGATAGGGCTTGCTGTGAGGGCAGCAGGTGCAGGTGAAAAAGTTGTATTTGCACAATTTATGAAAGGACAGAAAACCTCAGAACTTCCAAGTCTTATTAATCTGGATAATATCAGAGTCATTAGAAATGAAAAGAATTTAGGCTGGTTTAAAGATGCAGATGCTGAAAAGAAAAATGAATTCAGGCGTATGCATAATGAAGCATTAGATGAGATAACCAATATAATTCTTGCTAATAATTGTGATGTTCTTGTCCTTGATGAAGTTACGTATCCTGTTAATTATGAAATTATAAATATTGAGAAGCTATTGTCTATCCTTGATATGAAAGAAGGAAGACCAGAGATTATAATGACAGGAAGAAATGCATCGGAAGAACTTAGGAAAAGAGCAGATTATATAACTGAAATGAAATGCATAGAGCATCCATATAGTAAAGGCGTTCCGGCAAGAAAGGGAATTGAATACTAAAATAATTATAAAGTGTGTTGACACTTAAAAAAGTGGTGTTATACTTGTAATAGAACAAGGGCGACACCGCTTTTATTGTGAGTTATAATTCCTAAGGAGGAATTCAAGGAGGTCAAAAATGAACATACAGAAATTTACACAAAAGTCAATTGAAGCTGTAAATGGCTGTGATAAGATTGCGGTTAAAAATGGCAATCAGGAGATGGATCAGGAGCATTTGTTATACAGTCTTCTGACACTTGAAAATGGCCTGATAGTTAATCTTATTCAAAAGATGGGAATAGATTCAGATTCTTTTTTGGCACGAGTGCAGAAAGGGATTGATAAAAAGGTTAAGGTTCAGGGCGGCAATCTTATTATGGGAGCCGGACTTAACAAAGTACTTATAAACGCAGAAGATGAAGCTAAAAGAATGGGAGATGAATATGTTTCGGTTGAGCATTTGTTTCTGTGTCTTATAAAATATGCAAATAGAGAAATTAAAGCTATTTTTTCTGAATATGGAATTACCAGAGATAGATTTCTTAAAGTACTTTCTGAGGTCAGAGGAAATCAGAGAGTAGTTTCAGACAATCCGGAGGCAACGTATGATACTCTTGAAAAGTATGGACAGGAACTTGTTGAGAAAGCAAGACAGCAAAAGATGGATCCTGTTATAGGCCGAGATGCTGAAATAAGAAATGTTGTGCGTATTTTGTCCAGAAAGACAAAAAATAATCCTGTACTTATTGGAGAACCTGGTGTTGGTAAAACTGCTGTTGTTGAGGCATTGGCGCAGCGTATCGCAGCAGGTGATGTGCCTCAGGCATTACAGGATAAGAAGATTTTTAGTCTGGATATGGGTGCTTTGGTTGCAGGAGCAAAGTACAGAGGTGAGTTTGAGGAAAGACTTAAAGCTGTACTTGAGGATGTTAAACAAAGTGATGGAGAAATAATTCTTTTTATTGATGAACTTCATACTATAGTTGGCGCTGGCAAAACTGATGGATCTCTTGATGCAGGCAACATGTTAAAACCTATGCTTGCCAGGGGAGAACTGCATTGCATTGGTGCAACTACATTAAATGAATATACCCAGTACATAGAAAAAGATGCAGCTCTTGAG
>JAILEJ010000302.1 GCA_024688095.1 Butyrivibrio sp. | reverse complement strand
TGGAGTTTTATTCTGACAACTGCAAGTCTTGGATCAATTCTAATGCCTTCAATTATAGGTTTTATAGCAGAAAACATCAGCATCGCAACAGGAATGGCAAGTATTGCCATCGCACTTGTAATTGACATGATATTTATTTTTGCTCTGGTAAGATATATTAAGAATTCGGCATCGGTATAAGGACAGCCATTGAAAACATATTGTCGGATACATTAAGTGCCATTTCTCCACCATATTTTCTTGCAATTGACTGTATGCTTTTTAATCCAAATCCATGCCAGCCCTTTTCATCCTTGGATGTTTCTACAAGACCATCAACAAGTCTTATATCATCCTCGCAATAGTTTGATATAACAATGTTAAGTGTTCCTGCATAACTGGAAATCTTGAGAGAAATAAATCGTTTTTCGATATCTTTATATTTTTCTACGCATTCTATGGCATTGTCAATTGCATTGTTAAAAAGCGCGTACAAATCAAAAGTACTGAAAAAGCCAAGATTCGGTTCTGCAACAATACATGTAAAACGGATTTTATTTTCCATACAGAGCATGCTTCTCTGTGTCAGGATTACATTTAAAACCTCATTATCAGTTTTTATTGCAGAATCATAAATCATAACTGATTTTTCAAGTTCTTTGAGGTACTCATCTCTTTCTTCTATATTTGATGCTCTAATTGCCTGTACCTGATGCTTAAGATCGTGACATTTACGGTTTATAAGTTCTATATTATCGCTTGAAAGCTTATACTGTTTTGCAGACTCCATAAGTAGATGTTCTACTATCTGCTTCTCAGTATTAGATTGAACAATCCTTGTTATTGACATTTCTATCCATATGACCATGAAGCAGAATATTACGTCAACTGCCATTGCAAGAAGCTTTGGTCTGACCATCTCATCCGGAATACTACGGATTACATACTGCATCAAAAGATCAAATGCAACAACATTAAAAAAGCCAAAAAATGATCCAATTCTTCGCCTTATTGTTTTTTCATAATCATATTCAGAAAAACCATACAACATCTGACCTAAAATCTTTGCCGAAAAAGCCAGTATAAATACGAAAAAGCATATACCAGCAAGTACATAAAGCAGTGGAAAACGATCAAACCATATTTGAGGAACTATTGTATCCAAAAGCTCCACATTAAAAACATATGCTATATGCTGAATAAGGTAAGCCAATGTAGCAGTAAACATAAGGCCATCAAAATCACAACTGTATATAAGTCTTGTACTGTTAGTTGTAATAAATGATAGCACCATAAAGCATACAATATAGCCTTCTGTAGGGACCGTAATATTTGTACGGCTATAATATCGTATTATCAGATATCCCACTGACATAAACGCAGTAAAAAATATAAGAAATAAAGTTTTTATATGCCAGTGTTTTTTTCTTTCTGCAAAATATTCAAGGAGAACCATTTCACCAAACAGCACTTCTAAAGGATATCTTAACATCTCATATATTGAAATAATATTTATCTCTGACTGAAGTGTTTCATACATGTAATCATCCTCCGATACCGGAACTATATAATGAAAATGTTCTAAGGAAATCCACTCTCCTCTGACGTGCTACCGGAAGATTATCGCCATCAACAGTAACGTCAGTTTTTCCTATATAGGTAATCTTTTTCATATTAACAAGGTAGCCGTTATTAATACGATAAAATCCATATTTTGTAAGTTCCTCTTCTGCATTGGCAATTTTGTCTCTTACCTTTAATATTTCACCTTTGACATGATAGTACAAATAATGCGAATTACTCTCAACGTAACCAATATCATAGAGCTTTACACTTCTTACACCTTCTGTAGTAGTAAGCACTACCTTTAAATTCTGTTTGTTTTTCGCTATTCTGACTGCTTTTTTTAGTTTCTGGGAAAATTCCGGATAAGCTACCGGCTTTAAGACATAATCAATAGCCTCTACGTCGTAGCCATATATGGCATACTGCGCAAGGTTTGTTACAAACATGATAGTAACATAAGGATCTCTTTTTCTGATGACTTTAGCCATTTCTATGCCATTCATTCCGGGCATATCAACATCAATCAGCAATATGTCATACTGATTTTCATACTCATCAAGAAACGGAGCTGGTCCATCATAGGCAGAAATATTTACCTTCATCTGCTCCTCTTCACCAAGCCGGCGAAGCATCGCATCTATCTGCCCTCTAATATATGCGTCATCATCAATAATGCAAAATCTCATGCCTTATCTCCTTTATAGGTATGATATCATATTGACAATATTTTTTCATTACATCGATAATTTGAAAAAGCGGTTGCTGTATGTACTTTACAGCAACCGCAAGGTTCTTTTTCCAAAAAGCTTTATTCAAGCAAAAAGGGAGTATTAGGAAAAAGATATATCGAAAATTTAGTCAATTACATAAGTTACAGTGTCGCCTTCAACTGTTGCTGTACAAGGTGAGAATTTTTCAAGAAGTGTGTCATCATCGGCTTCTGTAAATGTTCCTGGTTCACCAAATGAATCTGAGTAGCTTGCAAACTGATCACTGCATTTATAAACCTTTGTGCACTTTGTTGGTACAGCAAGCTTATATGATCCATCTTCTTCTGTATATGTTCCTGTCCATGTCCAGTCACGGTCAAAGTACATTGGATCGTTTTCATCTAAAACACCAGCATCCTTTACATGGTATGTGTAATTTCCGTTTCCATCTACGGTAAGATCTGCAGTTACACTTTCAAGCTGAATCATTTCAAATGAATATGAGTCTGCAACTGTAGTTGATGGAAGAACTGTAGATTCAATTGCTTCACTATCTGTTATTGTCACTGTATATGTCTGT
>JAILEJ010000294.1 GCA_024688095.1 Butyrivibrio sp. | reverse complement strand
TATTAGTGATCTATTTTAGAAAAAATACCATTATTTAGAAGCGCACAATTAATGAAAAAAACCTGATTAAAGAGTACTATTATCTTTAATCAGGTTCTTTTGAATTTATTAAGCACACATCCATATTTTGGCTTTGAATTTATTAAGCACACATCCATATTTTGGCTTTGAATTTATTAAGCACACATCCATATTTTGGCTTTGAATTTAGGAGCACACATCCATATTTCGATTGTGAATTCAAGTTATGCAGCGTTAGCGACAAAGCCGAAAGCACAATAGTGTTATGAACGATATTGGCTTTTTTACTCGTGTAAATAAATGGAATAGTTTACCATTCGTTATACAATTAACTTGTTATTTATTCATATTTGAATTTGTTAACTTCGTCTTTTAGTTCGTTAGAAATGTCAAGGTTTTCGGAGGCTTCTCCGCTTATATGTTTGAGGTTGCCTGCAACTTCAACGGTAGCATTTGATACATTTGTGATGCCTTTTACAGTTTCCTCAAGAGCTGTATTTATGTTATCAATTGTTTCCTTGATTGAAGCCATGAGCTCATTGATTTCCTGACTGTCATTTGCAAAGTGAACCATTGCATTAGCTACAGATTCTACATCTTCCTGATATGCTCCAGTCATTGATTCTACGCCTTCACGTCCAGATGCATTTGATTCAATAAATGCATTTGCAAGAGAATTTGCTTTATCAGAAAGGTCGTCGACAGAAGCAATAACGCCATTGGATATTTCCTGGATTCCACTTGCGGTTTCCTTAGAATTATCGGCAAGCTGCCTGATTTCATCAGCTACTACAGCAAATCCCTTACCAGCATCACCTGCTCTTGCTGCTTCTATAGAAGCATTTAAAGCAAGAAGATTTGTCTGAGATGCAATACTAAGAATTTCATCAGTAAGGTCTGCAATCTTTTCTACTTCTTTTGCTGTCTTCATACTTTCCTGAAGCTGATTAATTAATCTGTTTGCATCGATATCAGCTTCATCTCTTTGAGCAATAGCATTTGACCTGAGATCTTCAACTTTCTTAAGGATATTTTCTGTTTTATCAGCCTGATCGGTAGCCTTGGCCTGAACGTCATTTACCATAGAAGAGATATCATTAATTCTTGTAACAACCTGCTGAAGAGAAGCGGAGATTTCTTCAGAAGAAGCTGACATTTCTTCCATTGTTGCAGAGACGTCATCAATTTCATCATTGGTATGAGTAATGCTACTGCCAACACTTTCAGATATCTTATTAAGTCTTTCAGAATTACTGCCGAGCATACTCATAACATTCTGGAGTACAGATACAAACTTGTTTATAGAATCTCCAATTTCGGCAGATTCGTCATTTCCTTTAATATTAATACGATTAGTAAGGTCACCGTTTCCAGAATTGATACTGTCGATAATTTCATTAATTGTTTTATTTGTTTCCTTAAGAGGTTTAATAATAGAGAAGGTAACAAGAATAACAATTATTACACTTATTATAAGGGCAATAACAAGTATAATAAGTGCTGTAGTTGTAACGGCTGCCCTCTCATCATCAAATTCAGAATCTGGCTGACTTACCTCAACTACGAAGTTGTCAGTTAAATCAAAACCTATATATCCAAGTTCATTTGTAGAAGGATCTACATAGTCAACGTAGCCAATTCCTGTACTTGTTATATAGTTCCAGGAATCAGGATCAAGTTCATTCATATCTGTTGTAAGAATGGATTCAACATCAGGTGAGGCAATTACAACGCCTTCGTGAGTAAGAATTTTGACATCAAAGTAATCGTCTGCGACTACGGTCTTAGTCATACTTGCAAGGTCAATTGAGTTATTAACTGTACCTATATAATTTCCTGTTGCAGGATCAACAACTGCATATGCAATTACATAAACAGGATTTCCAGTAACAGGAGATACATTAGTTCCAAAGAAGTAACCTTTTGACATACATTCAGAATAAAAACCTTCTTCTGAAACATCATGTAAAGTTGCGTTTCCAAGACAATCAGCAAAACCTGTTGAACCAACAGTAATAAAGAAGTTTTCATATACATTTCCTGAGTCTTCCTGCAGTTGTGCAAGATAATCAGCAAGGATTGTCTGGCCTTCTAAATATTCTGCATCTGTAACAGGTTCAGTAGCTGTACCGTAGTTTGAAGCGAGTTTTACAACTTCTGAATTTGCAGCAATGGCATGTGTGAGCTGCTTTTGAGCATCGATATATGTTTCAAGAGTTGCTCCTTTGGATACAGAGAGATTTACAAGATTATCTTTTCCCTGCTTTATAAGCTGATTAGAAGCTTTGTTAGTAATCAGTATAGTTGTAGTTACCATGGATGCTATTAATATAACAAGAGTCATAACAAGTATTTTTGTTGTTATACTGATTTTGATTTTCTTTTTTTGTGAATTTGTGCCATTATTTTTGCTGCTCATTTTGCAAACACCTCCTAGTATAAGTTGAAGCCCACTTAAAGATTTACATAATTTACATATTTACGATAACATATATATATTAATAAGTTCATAAACACCTTTAAAAAATGTATAAAAAATGTATAAAACTTGAATTTTTATATTGATTTTGATTGATAGGCAGAGCATTTGTTGGTTAGAATAAAATATAACAGTGGGTAATGTGTTGATGTAGAAAATGTGACTTTGTTACAGAAGGATTTCTTTTTATTTGGTAATCTTTTAACAGTTTAAAAGCAAAATGGAGGTAATATTGATGAAAACCCTTATAATTGGAGGCGTTGCGGGAGGTGCAAGCTGCGCGGCAAGACTTAGAAGAGTAAACGAAGATGCAGAGATAATAATGTTTGAAAAAGGAGAATATATATCCTATGCAAACTGCGGACTCCCTTATCATGTAGGTGATGTTATTAAGTCTAGACAAGCGTTGTTATTGCAGACACCTGAAGTGATGAAAGCCAGATTCAATATAGATGTCAGAATAAAAAATGAAGTTACAAAAATAAACAGGGAAGAAAAAAAGGTAACAGTAGTTAATCATGATACAAATGAGACATATGAAGAAACTTATGACAAGCTTGTCATTGCTACAGGTTCTTCTCCGCTTAAGCCCGGCATCCCTGGAATTAATTCTTCATTGATAAAGACATTGTGGACTGTACCAGATACAGATCAGATAAAAGCAATTGTAAGTAACAGCAATGTAAAAAGAGTTGCTGTTATAGGCGGCGGATTTATCGGACTTGAGATGGCAGAGAATCTTAAGGCTGCAGGAAAAAAAGTAACTATAATAGAAGCTGCAGATCAGGTAATGGCACCAGTTGATCCAGAAATGGCATTAATGCTACAGGATAATATAAGAAGTAATGGTGTAAAACTCATTTTGTCAGATGGGGTTTCAGTTTTTGAAACCAGAGATGATGAAGTGAATATTAAATTAAAGAGTGGTGCTTGTGTAGCAGCTGATCTTGTAATACTTTCAATAGGTGTAAGGCCAAATAGTATGCTTGCAAAAGAGGCTGGCCTTACGTTAAATGAAAGAGGCGGAATTGTAACTGATGAGACCTTAAAGACCAACGACGAGAATATATATGCAGTTGGAGATGTCATTGAAGTAGACGATTTTGTTCTTGGAGAGAAGACTATGGTACCTCTTGCGGGACCTGCCAATA
>JAILEJ010000289.1 GCA_024688095.1 Butyrivibrio sp. | reverse complement strand
AAAGCAACCTTGATTATATTCCATATCTTGCAGGTGCAGATAAGCAGGAACTTTTGAATAAGCTTGGAACTGAGGCTGATGAGGTAAAGGTTATTTTCTGGAATTATTTATTAAGACAACGAGACAATTTTATGCTAGATTTTACAGACCTTATTCAGGCAACGCTATATATATTTGCACATTATGAAGATGCGCTGGAGACCTGGCAGAATAAGTGCCAGTATCTTCTTTGTGATGAATACCAGGATGTTTCAAGTGATCAGGAAGAATTGCTGCATCTTCTTTCCGGTAAATTTCATAATCTCTTTGTTATAGGCGATGATGACCAGAATATCTATGGATGGAGAGGCTCTGAAGTTGAGTATATGATTAATTTTCATGAGAGATATGAGAATACACAGGACTTTCCACTTAGTATGAATTTCAGGAGTACGCCGCAGATTGTTAATGCCGCAGCTTCTCTTATAAAGGCAAATCATAACAGGCTTCCCAAGAAAATGGTGACAAATAATCCTGATGGGAAAAAGCCTTTATACAATCAGCTTCCTTCTGAAAAAGAAGAGGCAATATGGATTGCAGAGACAATACAAAAGCTTGTCAGTCAGGGAAACAGATATGACAGCAATGCAATTCTTGTAAGGTCATCTTTTCAGACAAGAGAAATAGAAGAGGCTTTTGTGGCACATAGAATTCCTTACAAAATTGTAAGCGGAGCCAAATTCTACAGCTCAGAAGAAATCAGAACTACCATATCATATATGAGAATGGTTTATGATATGAAAGACATGGATTTTGAGCGTACAATTAACAGGCCCAGAAGGAAGTTTGGCAAGAAATCGCTTGAAGAACTTAAAGCATATGCAGCAAAGCAGGACATGTCTCTATTTAATGCCCTTGGCGATAAGATAGTAAAAGGACTTGTTAAGCAGGAGTCACTAATTAATTATTATAAAGAGATTTCAAGGCTTCATGCAGTATTTGAAAAGATGCCATCACTGGATATAGCCAATCAGGTATTGGATATAGGCTATAGGCAGGAACTGCAGGGGGATGTTGACCAGAGAAGAATAGATAATGTATCTGAACTGATTTCCAATATTTCTGATTTGGAAAAAGAAAATGATAATCCAATAAAGCTTGAGGATTTACTTGCCCATTATGCTCTTTTTAGTAGTCAGGATGATGATGATGAAAAGAATCTTGTAAAGATTATGACTATCCATACTGCAAAGGGACTGGAGTTTAACACTGTATTTATACCAGGGCTGGTAGAAGGACAGTTTCCCAGTGCGAAGCTTCAAAATGAAGATCAGCTTGAAGAGGAAAGAAGACTTTTGTATGTTGCTGTTACCAGGGCTAGAAAAGAAGTATATATGAGTAGCTATGCGTCCAAAACAGGGACCTATTCAATAAGGCAGTCAGCATTTATGGGAGACTTTGATCCTGAGTGCATTGAATGTGTTGGAAATACAAGAATTATGTATAATGGTAATTCATCGGCTATGCTTCCCAAGGCTGATTTTGAAGTTGGAGATAAGCTTATGCACAAGCATTTTGGCATTGGAAAGGTTATAAGCGTAGATATTGAAGGTCAGACTTATGAAATTGATTTTGAAAAGGTAGAGGGCACAAGGCGCCTACAGTTCAGGGCTCCACTTGAAAAAATTACTGAATAAATTTTTTGACATTAATAAACTGCCAGAATAGCTAGAATATAGAAGTATATATATATATTACTGACTGATTTTCTTTCTATATTCGGTTGGGGTAAGTCCTTCCCATTTTCGAAATGTGTAGCAGAAGGCACTTGTATCATCAAAACCGCATGAAGAGGCTATTTCTTCAATAGAAAGCTGTGTTGAAGCAAGACTGTATTTGGCGGCGGAGATTCTTGTTGAAATGAGGTATTGGTGTGGAGTAAGTCCGGTCTCCTTTTTGAACACTCTTGTAAAGTAATAGGGGCTAAAGCCTGCGATTTCAGAAATTTTATTAATTGATATTTTTTCTTTGAAGTTCTCTGCAATATAAGAGGTTGCTTTTTTTACACTGTCAGAAATTGATGAGTTATCTTTGGAAGATGCAATAAGGGATTGCAGCAAAGTCAGAATTGATATGGAAATAGAGGCTTCATCAAACACATTTGCGTTTTTGCAGTCCAAAAATAATTTATAAAGCTGTTGATATAGAGTTCTAAAATTGGTGGGAGTAATTATACTTCCACTTTCTTTTGTTATATAGTCATAATAAGCTCTGGCACCGGGACCATCAAAGTGAAGCCACAGAGTCTTTGAATTATCTACTGCCCTGTATTCATGAGGAGAATAACAATCCAGAAAAACCACTTCACCGGAATGGGCAAAATAGTTCTTTTTATCGAGCACGATTTCCATATTACCCTTTTCTATAAAGAGCAGTAGAAAACTATCATATCTGTTTCTTATAAGATGATATTCTTTTATATAATCAAACTTGCCGATTGCAGTTATATAAAGGAACAGATCTTTGTACTTTTCGTTTGGAGTATAGAAAAAGTATTCTGATTTTGAAGAGACTTTTGGCTCGATACTATACATATAACAGCTCCTTTAATAAAGCAATTTTTTTATATTATAGAGCAGTATTACATAATGTGAAAGTCCTGATTTCCCGCTATTCTAGGATTATAAAAAAATAAGCTATAAATGTATTGAAAGGAAATGCCATGGAGAAGGTCAGAATTTGGGAAGAAGAGGTGGTAATACCAACATATGAAGTTGGAGAACCAGACAAAAATCCTATGTTTTTGGAAAAGAGGGTATA
>JAILEJ010000262.1 GCA_024688095.1 Butyrivibrio sp. | reverse complement strand
TATGCAACATTTTAAAAACTTTGCTGAAGAATTCAAGAAAAATAAGGCATTGTTTGCAATGGCTGCACCGGCTTTTATTCTGGTACTGGTTATGTCGTATGTACCAATGAGCGGACTTGTACTTGCATTTAAGTCTTACCGTTATGATATGGGCGTTTTTAAGAGCCCATGGAATGGCCTTGGAAACTTTGCATATCTTTTTTCATCTGGAACGGGTTGGCTTATAACCAAAAACACAGTTTTGTATAACTTACTTAATCTTGTAACTTCACAGTTACTTGCAGTTATCATAGCTGTATTCATAACAGAAATTCACAAAAAATATTACAAGAAAATAACACAGTCAATAATTCTTTTACCTTATTTCATTTCATGGGTAGTTGTAGGTGTATTCGTTTACAACATGTTCAACTATGAAAACGGTATGCTGAATGGAATTATAGAATTCTTTGGCGGAGAGCCGGTTAACCTCTACGGAATACCATGGGCATGGCCAATAATCATCTGCCTCTTCAATGCCTGGAAGTGGACAGGCTATAACTCAGTTATTTATATAGCAGCAATTACAGGTGTAGATGCAGAGATAAATGAAGCGGCAGCAATTGATGGCGCAACAATCTTCCAGAGAATCAGATACATAACACTTCCATCTATAAGACCTACACTTGTAACAATGATCCTTCTACAGGTTGGTAGAATTCTTCGAGGTGATTTCGAAATGTTCTATCAGATAGTCGGAAATAATGGACAGTTATACAATGCTACAGATGTTATTGATACTTATGTATTCAGATCTTTGATACAGAATCCTGATATTGGAATGACAGCTGCAGCAACACTGTATCAGTCAGTTCTGTGTTTCGTAATAATCATGGTAGTTAATGGCGTTGTTAAGCATATTGATGAAGATTATGCATTGTTCTAAGAAAGGAGGAGAATATGGCAAAAACAGAAGAAATGACTGTATCAAGAAATATCAAACTTAGTACATCATCTAAAGTATTCTACGTTATATGTTATGTAGTAGTTGGACTTATGGCTCTATTGTGTCTCCTTCCTTTTGTAATGATGTTGTCAGGATCTTTTACATCAGAAAACTGGATAAGATTCCATGGATATGGAATTGTACCTGGAGAATTTTCAGTAGAGGCTTACAAAATTATTTTTAAGACACCAGAGAGAATTATAAGAGCATATGGGGTATCAATTGTAATAACGCTTTTGGGAACAGTACTCGGACTTATGCTCACAGCACTTACAGCTTATGTTATCAGCCGTAAGGACTTTAAATACAGAAATGTGTTATCATTCTTCTTTTACTTCACAACACTTTTTAATGGTGGAATGGTAAGTACCTATATTTATTACATTCAGTATTTGCATTTAAAAGACAGCTATCTTGCACTTATATTACCTGGCGTATTTAATGTTTTCTATTTACTTATTATGAGAACATTTGTAGCAAACATTCCGGTTGCTCTTATTGAATCAGCGAAGCTTGATGGAGCAGGTGAATGGAGGATTTTTGGAACAATTATTCTTCCGCTTCTTAAATCAGGACTTGCAACAATAGGTCTTTTCCTTGCTCTTGGATATTGGAATGACTGGTACAATGCAATGCTCTATATGAATACAGAAGAAAAGTATCCATTACAGTATATGCTTTATAGTATTCAGCAGCAGTCACAGGCACTTGCAAGAATTGCAAGTCAGGCTGGTATAAAAGTAACAGATCTGCCATCTAACTCACTTAAGCTTGCAATGGCAGTTGTAGCAACAGGACCTATCGTAATTGTATATCCATTCGTTCAGAAGTACTTTATAGCAGGTATTACAGTAGGATCAGTAAAGGGATAATAAGTCACTTATGAGGACATATTATAGCGCGACGTGCGTAAAACAAAGGAGGTATTATCAATGAAAAAGAAAGTATTGGCAACTTTATTAACAATTTCAATGGCAGCCGGAATGCTTGCAGGATGTGGAAGTTCAGGTTCTGGTTCTACAGAAACAGAATCTACACAGTCTTCTGAAACAACAGAGAGTACTGAAGCAACAGAAAGTACAGATACTGCAGAAGCAACAGAAGCTACAGGTGATGGAACACTTGATACTTCTGAAGAAGTAGAACTTGTAATGTATGTTGTATCAGACAGACCTGCAGGACAGGATACAGTAGATGAAAATCTAAATGCTCTTCTTAAGGAAAAGCTTAATTGTACTCTTAAGATAAATTGGATCGGATGGGCAGAGTATGCTAATAAGTATCCACTTCTGTTCTCATCAGGTGAACAGTTTGATATGGCTTATTGTGCTACATGGCTCAATTTTGCAAACCTTGCAAGAAAAGGTGCTTTCATGTCACTGGATGAACTTCTTCCTACATATGCACCAGATAACTATGCAATGCAGAGTGAATCAGCACTTGCTCAGGCTACAATAGATGGAAGCCTTTATGCAGTACCTACACTTCTTCCTACATATATCACATACGGATCAATTTACAGAGGTGATATTGCTGAAGAAGCAGGTATGACAGATACAATTGATACCTGGGAAGAAATAGAAGAGTATGGTGATTATATCGTAGCAAATCATCCAGAGATGGAAGTTATTGATATGTATTCATCAGGTCCTGAGCTCTCACTTGTATGGGAGAGAATGGCAGGAAATTATGAGATTGATTCCGGAAACAGATACATCTTCTTTGATCCATCAGAGGAGAATCCACAGGTATTTGCAATTTATGATGATCCAACAATTTCTGAATTCTATGAGATGTGCTATAGATGGGGCGAAAAGGGATTTTGGTCAAAATCAGCTCTTTCTGATACAGATTCAACAAAGACTCAGAATGGTAAGGCAGCTCTTAGATTCCACAATATTGATACATGGAGCGGATATGCAGCAATTCATCCAGAATTTGATTTTAAGTATGGAACAATGACAACAGATATTGCACATCTTCCATATACACAGGATTGTATGGTTATTTCAAATACAGCTCAGAATCCTGAAAGAGCTCTTGCATTCTGGAACCTTGTAACAACAGATCAGGAAGTATATGATGCATTCTATTATGGTGTACTTGATGAAACATATACACTTAATGATGAAGGCCAGTTCTCTATTACAGATTCAGATCTTTATAATACAAGTGCTATGTGGGCCGCAAGAACATATGACCTTAACCGTAACCAGGAAGGCGTTCCTGAAGAGTATGATACTCTTAGAGCTGAATGGGAATCGAATATCAAAGAAGGTGAAGGAACAGAGAAGTACACAGGATTTGTATTTGATACATCTGCAGTTACAACTCAGCTTGCAAACTGTCAGAATGTTCGTCAGCAGTATGGATGGCCACTCGAACTTGGATATGTTGATCCTGTAGAAGGACTTGCTGAATATAAGCAGAAACTTCAGGAAGCAGGTATTGATGATGTAATAGCTGAAGCACAGAGACAGCTTGATGAGTATATTGCTGGTCTTGAATGATAAATTTGAGGGACGTGAGATAATAAAAAATAATAAAGACAAAATGATATGAACAATTCTTGTTTTATAGAATAACAAGTAGCTTATGATCATTGCGTGACAAAGATTAGGGCTGTGAAAAAAGAAAGTTTAAAAAGCTTTTTTCACAGCCCTTATAAGATAAACGGAGGTTGCAAAATGTATATTAAGGGTGTTAATCTGGGAAATTGGCTGGTACTTGAAAAATGGATGAATCCAGCTCTTTTTGAAGGCACGGATGCTGAAGACGAATATTATCTTCCAAGGAGACTTTCTCCGGAAGTTTATGAGGCGAGGATGAAAATCCATCGTTCAGAATATA
>JAILEJ010000214.1 GCA_024688095.1 Butyrivibrio sp. | reverse complement strand
CAGGCTGAAATAATTATATCTAATTTTATTAGCAATTTTCCTTCAGCAAACGGTTATAAGGTAGAATTCAAATAATAATATTGTGGAGGATAAAAAATTGGATTTAAAAAAGTTAGATATGAAAAAATGCATGTACATAGTATTACTTATACTTGTTGCAGTTTTCTCTATTACAGTTATTGCACCATGGGCTTCAGATCCGGAAACACATACTCATTCAATAGAACAGACTGAAGATAAGATATCTACAGTTATGACGCTTTCTGGTGGTTCTGCTGCTACTTCAGCAACACTTTCACTACTTCCGGGAGATCTTTGTACACCAATTGCAGAGCAGCTTGCAGAACTGGCAACTTATTTTATATTAATACTAAGCGCTCTTTATCTTGAGAAATTTATGATAACACTTTCCGGATATCTTACGTTTTGGATACTTATTCCGATGGCCTGCGTATTTTTTATTTCTGCGATTATTTCAGGAAAAGAACATTTTAAGACTATAGGTTATAAAATAGCAGTAACAGGACTTATTATCTTTTTGATTGTTCCTTCAAGTGTTATTCTTTCAGATATTGTATATCAGACTCAGGCTGAAAGTGTTGAGAGAGTTGCAGAGGAATCTAAGGATATGCAGATAGAAAGTGAGAGTTCAGGTGGATTCTTAAATGAAATTACAACCATAACAAGCAATACGATTGATAAGCTTTCGGCTTTTGTGGAAGATATGCTTGAAGCACTGGCAGTAATGCTTGTTACAGCATGTATTATTCCTATTCTTGTATTTGTATTTTTGGTATGGCTGGTCAAAACAATTTTTTCATCGAATATACCTGTCGGTGGATACCAATGCGATTACTGGAATGATAGAAAGTATAAAAAATAAAAAAGAATAAATAATAAATAATAAAGGTAGAACAATTAGCAGTAAGGAATATCTGGTAATATTTTGTTTTTTATAGTGGGATGAATTTTAATAAAAATATATTATCAGGTGCTGGGAGGAATTAAGTGGACTTAATAAAAAAATTTATACCGTATTATAAGCCGTACATAGGAGTTTTCTTATTTGATCTTGTATGTGCGACAGTTTTATCAGTTATTGATCTTGTGTTTCCACAGTTTTTAAGAATTCTAAGGACAACTCTTTTTCTTGAAGAACCAGAGGTAATTCTTAGCAGACTTGGAGTAATTGCGCTGGTTATGCTTGCAATGTATTTTGTAAGATTTCTTTGCAAATATTATGTAACCTATCAGGGACACATGATGGGAGCCAGAATGGAATCCGGGATGAGAAGAGATCTTTTTGACAGATTCGAGGCATTTTCATTTTCATATTACGATACACATAATACAGGTGAAATGATGAGCAAACTTGTATCTGATTTATTTGATATTTCAGAACTTGCGCATCATGGACCTGAGAATATATTTATTTCAGTTGTAAAAATTGTTGGTTCTTTTATTCTTCTTATGAGAATTAATGTTCCTATGACACTCTGCCTTGTTGCAGTAGTTATCTGTATGGCGATTTTCTCAGTTAATCAGAATAAAAAAATGAGAGCAACCTTTTCAGATAACAGAAGAAAAATCGCAGGAATTAATTCATCACTTCAGGATACACTTGGTGGCATTAGAGTAGTAAAGTCTTTTACAGGTGAGAGTATCGAAGAGGCTAAGTTTGATAAGTCCAATCTTGCTTTTCTTGATTCAAAGCAGGCTAATTATAGACAGATGGCAATATTTCATTCAGGTAATAATTTCTTTGAAGGATTGATGTTTATAACGGTCCTTGTAGCTGGAGGATTTTTTATTGCAAAGGGTCAGCTAAGCGGGGAAGATCTGGCAATTTATGCATTGTATATCAATATATTTATAAATCCTGTAAATGTGCTTGTAGAGTTTACAGAACAGCTTCAAAAGGGACTTGCCGGATTTGAAAGATTCAGAGAGGTTATGGATACAATGCCTGAAATCTTAGACAAAGAGGGTGCAGGCGAGCTTAAGAATGTGACTGGTGTAATCGATTATAAAGATGTATCTTTTTCTTATGAAGATGAAGAAACTGTTTTAAATAATATCAACCTTCATGTTGATGCTGGTAAATCAGTTGCCATAGTTGGACCATCAGGTGGAGGGAAAACAACACTATGCTCACTTCTTCCAAGATTCTATGATGTGACTGGAGGAGCGGTGCTGATAGATGGTACTGATATCAGAGATGTTACACAGAAATCGCTTCGCTCATTTATTGGAATAGTTCAGCAGGATGTATATCTTTTTAACGGTACTGTAAAAGAAAATATTTCTTATGGAAAGCCAGATGCTACGATGGAAGAAATTGTAGAGGCAGCAAGAAGCGCAGATCTGCTTGAATTTATCGAAACACTTCCTAATGGATTTGATACAGAGGTAGGTGAAAGAGGTGCAAGGCTCTCCGGAGGACAAAAGCAGAGAATAGCAATCGCAAGAGTGTTCTTAAAGAATCCACCTATACTTATACTTGATGAAGCAACAAGTGCTCTTGATAATGAGAGTGAAAGATATATTCAGGAAAGTCTTGATAAACTTTCTGTAGGAAGAACAACAATTACAATAGCTCACAGACTTTCAACAATACTTGGAGCGGATGAGATAATTGTTCTGGATGAAGATGGTATAAAAGAAAAAGGAAACCATAAAGAACTTATTAAGCTTGGTGGTCTCTATGAAAAATATTATAAAATGCAGCTTGGTAAAGTGTGATTAAAAAAGTAATTGAACATTTTATTTTATGGCAAGATAAAAAGCATTGGAATTGCATTATGTAATTCTGATGCTTTTTTACATTATGAAAAATGATATACTGATTAATATAAAAGAAATTTGTGGAGTGACAGAGGGGTGAAATGGTTCGAATTTATGTATGTACTCATAAAGAATATGAGTTTCCAAAGGATCCTATATATGTTCCCATACAGGTTGGAAGCGCTATAAATCCTGATCTGGGATATCTTCCGGATAATAAAGGTGATAATATTTCAGCCCGAAATCCGTATTACAGCGAGCTTACAGGAATGTACTGGGCCTGGAAAAATGATCATGATTCAGATATAAAAGGTTTATGTCATTACAGAAGATATCTTATGAATGATGATGACCTTTTGTGGTCTGAAAATGATCTGAGTGAAGTTCTTTTAGGTTCAAATGAGATTGACCTTATCACAACAAAGCTTATAAGACTAAATTATCCTTATTATGATGCTTTTTCTGTTGATCATAATAAAGCAGATCTTGATGCACTTTCTGAGGTATTGAAGCAAAAATATCCTGAAGATCATGAAGAATATGAGCGTGTCGTTCATGATTGCAGAACGTATTTTGGAAATATGATCATATGTAGGAGTGAACTTTTTGATGCCTATTCAGAATGGCTTTTTGATATTTTATTTGAAGTCGAAAAGAGAATTGATCCATCTGGTTATAATGGCTATGCAAAGCGAGTATACGGATTTTTATCAGAACTTTTATTACTTGTTTATATTAGGACCAGGCATCTTAAAGTTAAAGAATGCCAGGTAGCAATGATGGGTGAGAAAAAAGAAACCGCCGAGATGAAGCAAAGGGTTTCAGAATTTTTTTGTGATAAAGATGTTGATGGTGCAAAAAAGTATTTCCTTGAATGTCTTGAGAAAAAGCCGGATGTTTTGATGGAAGCATCTGATATATATGGAGAATTAAAGCTTTGCATGCAGATGATTTCAACTGCAGAGTATGAGATTAAGGCTACTGGCAATTCTTTTCTTGGTAAGAATAATAATCTTGATGAACTTATTCCTGTTTTTAGAGAATTAAATAATATAATGCAGAGAAGGCATAGTGGAATTTCAGATAAAGCAGATGAGGATTATCTGGCACATCATAATTTTTCAGATATTGCGATAGATATTGCAGGTAGACTTGTATGACTTTATGCCACTTCGTTCCAAAAGTCTTGTGTTTCGAAGGATACGCTCATTGCATTGCAAGGACCAGGTCCTTATAAAAGAAGGCTGGGTCCTTTGAGATAAATGGTTTTGAGAGGGAGAGGAGCTGTCTATGAAATTAAAAATAACATTCAATTCACCAGTTGTTTTATGTTTTATAATTATCTGTTTTGTGGCAACGATTCTAAATTATATTACGATGGGAGCAAGCAATACACTGCTTTTTAGTACATATCATTCAGCACTTACGAATCCTATGACTTATGTCAGGTTTATCACTTATATTTTTGGGCATGCTGATATCAGTCATTTTGCAGGAAATGCAATGTACATTTTACTTCTTGGTCCAATGCTGGAGGAAAAGTATGGTTCTAAGATGCTTATCATTATAATGGGAATTACAGCTGTGATCACGGCACTAATCAATTATGTACTTTTTCCAAACATTGCACTTTGTGGTGCAAGTGGAATCGTATTTGCATTTATACTTCTTACATCATTTACAGGATTTAAACAGGGAGAGATTCCTTTGACGTTTATACTTGTAGCAATTGTATTTATTGGCCAGCAGATAGTTGAGGGAATCACCATTCAGGATAATGTATCCAATTTGTCTCATATTATTGGGGGAATAATTGGAACCGTGATTGGATATGTGCTTAATAAATCAAAGTGATAGAAGTACAATGGATTTGTATATTATGTTTTTACATATTATGAGGGTATCATATGAGATTATTTATATCTATTATTTTTAATGACAATTTTACAGATGCATTGGCAGCTATGCAGGATGATCTTATGAGATGTGGGATTGAAGGAAATTATACCCGCCCTGAAAATCTTCATATGACTCTGGCATTCATTGGAGAATATGACGACCCGGAAGAAATAATAGAAATAATGAGAAAGGTTCCTTTAAGGTCTTTTACTATAAGGCTGACAGATTGTAAACCATTCAAGGATATGTTTTTTGCAAACATAGAAGATAATGATAATTTAAATGATTATGTAAAAAGACTTAGAAGAGAGCTGGTAGATAATGATATACCATTTGACAGGAAAAAGTTCCTGCCACATATTACTCTTGTGAGAAAGGCGGACAGAACAAAAGATATTCCATTTGGAGTTTTCGAGGCAGATATGGAGCCTGAAAAAATGAAAGTAAATGGAATATCTTTGATGAAATCTGAGCGCGGAAAACATGGTATGGTATATACAGAGATAGGCTATGTATCAGCTTTTTAATACTTTTTCTGAAACAGTTTTGTTAAAGAACTGTATGAAAGGACCAAATCCAAAAGCAGATACTAAAGTACCAATTCCAACAATACCACCTGCAAGGAAACAAACTAAAGCACATCCTGCGTCACAGAAAATTCTTGCCCAGAAATATGGAATCTTAGGCGCTTTTTCGTTGATGATAAGTGCGAGTGCATCATAAGGTGCAACACCAAGATCAGCAGTCTGATAAAGTGACAATCCAAGTGAAATTGCAAGAACGCCTGCAAAGACTATGAGCAGACGTACAAAAAATCCTGATGGTTCGCCTACAATTCCATATAGCAGGTTATAGAAAAATGTTGCTATATATCCAAGTAGAAAGGCGTTGATAATTGTTCCAAAACCAATTAGCTTTCTTCCCCAGATGAGCTGGATAACAAAAAATCCCAGGTTGACCATAATCTGAAGAATTGGATAGTAAATGCCTGTCAAATCGGCAAGTGCCATATTCATACCATCAAATGGATCATTTCCCATCATGGATAGTTTGAATACACCGACTCCAAGACCAACGAAGATATTTCCAATAATAACTCCTATAAGTGTTCTTTTTGCCCCTGCATTTACAAAATAATCTTTGATAAACATAACATTCACCCCATAAATAATAGTTATATTTTTTATAATTACACATTTATTATTATAAAAAAAATAAAAGATAGTAATAGCAAAATATGAATAAAAACAAGCCAACTTGTGCTTTTTTTAAGTACAAGCTGGCTTGTTTTAAATGTCTGCTATTAAATAGAATAAATGTCTGCTATTAAATAGAATAAATGTCTGCTGTTTAATAGAATCAATGTTTGATTTTAAATATCTTCTTTTAAATAAATGTCAGGTTATTCTGTAAGCTCTCTAAAGTTTTTTATATGCCTTCTGTTTCCTGAGGGACGCATTTCCAAAGGCGGTTTTGCATGGTTTGATATCCTTCTTCTAAACCCTTTTTCTGCTGCAAAAGTTCCAATAGCAGTGATAGTTTTGCCGAGTACTGTTTTCGTTTCCGTGAGTTCATGATATATCAGCAACCTAAAAATAAAATAAAAAATAAGTTTATATTAAGATAATATATAGGAAGAAGTTGTATGTAATATGATATAAGGAATTACATGTTTTATTTAAAATAAATATCAAAACACTGTAATTAGAGAAATAAATTTTTGAATAATACAGTGTTATTGGATAAGAGCTAAAGAGAAACTGCAATGTTATACTGATATTACAGAAAATATAAATGTTGCTAAATAATAATCTGTAAAATAAAAAATTGAGAATTTGATATTACAGA
>JAILEJ010000213.1 GCA_024688095.1 Butyrivibrio sp. | reverse complement strand
ACTGAAAGGCTCTGCAATAATAAAATTCTTGAATATGGTTATATGATGAGCAAATTTGACAGCATTAATTTTAAGCGAAATGTAAGTCCGCTTGTTGAGGATTTAAATATTGCATTCAATCTGGAGTATACCCCATCCAATAATCTTCTTGTCGGAGGTAACAGACTCTTTAGAGAGTATGATACCAGAAGCGAAATAGAAACAATGAAAGCTATAAGTGAAAGAGCTCTTCGCTTTTTCCCTGAACTAAAGGATATTAAGTGCATACGAGCTTATTCTGGCGTAAGGCCTTTTGTACAGGATCATCTTCCTATCGTATCTGATGTAGACAGTATCCCGGGGTATTATATAGCCGCTGGACATGAAGGTGATGGTATTTGTTTCTCTCCTATTACAGGAAGGTTTATGGAGCAGATTATAAGTGGAAAGCCAACTGATTTTGATATCAGCAAACTTGACTTTGCAAGATTTGAGCTTCGGAGGGAGGCGGTTTAATGGATACTCATGTCAGATATGGGTTTATGGAGCCTTCTACAGATAATGTTATAGTACGAATGAGAAAAGGACAAAATATTTCCGGATTTCCAATAGGAATTATTTATATAGATGATGTTTATTATCCTATGATTCCCGGGAATATAGTAAACGGATATACATTTGATTTTCCTACAAGACTTATGCCGGTTGAAGGTCTGGATTGTCCTAATCTTTTTAATACTACAGAAGGTGTTGAGCAAAAGGTTTATGAAGCCTGCAAAAAGCTTGAAACAGAAGGTGTACGTGCAATTAGTTCTGCCTGTGGCTTTTTTGGGAATTATCAGTCACAAATGTCAGAAAAACTTGATATACCCGTTGCTCTTTCCAGTCTTGTTCAGCTGCCCTGGATTGCATCTTTATTAAAAAAGTCTCAGAAAATAGGTGTACTTACTGCGCAAAAAGAGTCATTTACAGATGCACTTCTTGATAGCTGCGGTGTTAGCGATGATATAAAAAAGAGACTAATAGTAAAAGATCTTGGTCATGAAAAAGAGTTTTCCTGTATTATTGAAGGCAGAGGAGAATTTGATAATGCTATTGTAAAAACCGAGGTTGTATCAAAGGCATTGGAAATAATTGAAGATGCACCAGAAACAGGGGCTATATTATTGGAATGCAGTGATATGCCGCCTTATGCATATGCGGTACAGGCTGCCACAGGCCTTCCTGTATTTGATTTCACAACACTTATCAGATGGCTCAATAATGCAGTAACCCAGAGACCTTATATAGGATTTATATAATAAATAAGGGCTTCGATCAGATGATATAATATTTATCATCTAAATCGAAAGCCCTTTAGTTTTAAAGAATAATTTGTAGTTACTGATCTTCGATCATTGCAAGTGCACCGTAAATGTTGGAATCATCACCTAGTGCAGCCTTTTTTAGCTTAACTGTATTTCTGATTGATGGCATACAATATCTGTCAACTTCTGCAAGTATCTTTTCCATAAAGATGTCACCAACAGCTTCCATAACTCCTCCACCATAAACTACGATGTCTGGACTTATGGTGTTGATCATGTTTCCAGTAGCGATTGCAAGATAATGGCAGGCTCTGTCAACCGCTTCAACTGTAACAGGATCATTGGCTGCAAGTGCTTTCTTTAAGTTTTTACTCTTAAACACACCATTTTCAATGGTATCTGATAGCATATTCTTTCTGCCACGATTTGTCTGCTGCATGATATATGCACTCATACCCTTTTTACTTGAAAATGCTTCAAGACATCCGCGCTGTCCACAACCACAAAGAGGACCTTCAGGATCAAGGATCATATGTCCATATTCTGCTGCCTTATATTTATTACCCGTAAAGAGCTTACCATCGAGGATAAGGCCGCCGCCCATTCCGGTTCCTACAAAGAAACCAACAACGTTTTTGTATCCCTTGGCAACTCCATATTTGTATTCTCCAAGAACTCCTACATTAACATCATTACCAATGTAAAAAGGAATTCCTACAGCTTTTTCTATAGAAGATTT
>JAILEJ010000208.1 GCA_024688095.1 Butyrivibrio sp. | reverse complement strand
TAACTCCTTCGTAATTACATAAAAATAAATAATTATTTAATTACTATTACTTTACCACTGTAAACTGAAAGAGACAACTATTGACTTTATAAAATTTTTAGAATTTTAACTTCCTATTTATAAAACCTTACTCAGGAAATTCTGTAGTCTTTCATTTTTGGGATGTGAGAAGAATTCTTTTGGCTCATTTTCTTCTACAAAATCTCCACCATCAAGGAACATTACTCTTGATGAAACTTCTCTTGCAAATCCCATTTCATGAGTTACTACAACCATAGTCATCTTATTTTCTGCAAGGTCCTTCATAACATTCAGAACTTCACCAACCATTTCCGGATCAAGTGCTGATGTAGGTTCATCAAAAAGCATTACCTCTGGTTCCATGCAAAGAGCTCTTGCTATTGCGATTCTCTGCTGCTGACCACCTGAAAGCTGTGAAGGATATGCACCTGCTCTGTCTGCAAGTCCTACCTTTTCAAGATATTTCATTGCAAAGGCTTCAGCCTCCTGCTGACTTTTTCCCTGAAGCTTCATTGGGGCAACTGTAAGATTCTTAAGTACAGTCATATGCGGGAACAGATTAAACTGCTGGAACACCATTCCCATTTTTTCCCTGTGAAGATTTATGTTAGTCTTTGGATCACAGATATCGTCTCCGTCAAAAATAATATGTCCGGAGGTTGGCTCTTCAAGTCTGTTAAGACATCTTAAAAATGTTGACTTACCTGAACCTGAAGGTCCGATAACACAGACAACATCGCCTTCATAGATATCTACTGAAATATCATTTAGTACTACCTGATCATCAAATTTTTTTCCTAAATTCTGTACTCTGATAAGAGGACTCTTCATATTATTATCGCTCACTCTTCTTCAAACTCCTCTCTATCATTTTAACCACATGTGAAAGAACAAGTACTATCACAAGATAAATTGCTGCTACTGCAATATACGGCATAAATGCAGAATATGTTCTGCTTCGGATAATATCTCCGCCCTTTGTAAGATCTTCAAGTGCGATGTAACCGGCAACTGATGTCTCTTTCAAGAGTGCTATAAACTCGTTACACATCGTCGGAATAATGTTTTTTACAGCCTGGGGGAGAATAATTGTCATCATTGTCTGACCATAACTAAATCCCAAACTTCTTCCGGCTTCAAACTGTCCCTTTGGAACGGACTCAATTCCTGCCCTGAATATTTCTGCCTGGTAGGCTCCTGAATTAATTCCAAAAGCAATAATAGCTGTAAGTGTCTTGTCAATCCTTACACTTGCAAAGATAACAAAGTACAAAATAAGAAGCTGAACCAGTACCGGTGTACCTCTTATTATTATCAGATACAGATTACAAATTGCATTTGCAATCTTAAGCTTCCCTGTGTTCTGATTGACGTTTCTGATAACAGCAACAATCACACCAAGAAGAACACCAAGTAATGCTGCAAAAAGAGTAATCTCAAGAGTTACTCCAAGTCCCTTTGTCAGATATTGCCATCTGTTATCATCAATGAAATTTAATACAAATTCGTCTCTCAGATTTTGCCACATATAATTTGCCTCTTACTTCCTATTATTAACGGTATATATAGTTTTCTGCATCCGTCCCCCGGGATGGGCCTGGGGGACGGGGGGTGCAGGTTCATTTACAATTGATTATTCTGCTGTAATGTACTTAGCAACTATTTCATCAAGTGTTCCATCTTCCTTAAGCTCAGCAAGTGCTCCGTTGATAGCTTCAAGAAGTGCTTCATTTTCCTTTGATACTGCGATAGCATACTCTTCTTCAACATATGGGCTCTCAAGAATTGTAAGTCCTTCTGTCTCAGAAACAAATACCTTTGCAGGCTCGTTATCAATGATAACTGCATCAATCTTACCCTGTGAAAGTGCCTGTACAGCTTCCATACCCTTTGCATATCTTTCGATATTCTCATCGCCGTAATCGTCTGTTGCATAAATATCACCAGTTGTACCTGTCTGAACACCGATTATCTTTCCTGCAAGATCATCTGCTGAAGCAATTTCTGATCCTTCTGGAACAATGATTGCCTGGATACCTGTTGCATATGTATCAGAGAAGTTAACACTCTGCTTACGCTCTTCTGTAACTGTCATACCAGCCATACCCATATCTGCCTTACCAGAAATAACTTCAGGAATAACTGAATCAAAAGCGATATCTTCGATTTCGAACTCAAGACCAAGCTTTTCAGCTATAAGAGCTGCAACTTCAGCATCGATACCAACTATTGTATCATTTTCATGATACTCGTATGGTGGGAATTCAGCATTTGTAGCCATGATGAGCTTTCCTTCTGAAGCAAGAGTAAACTGTGTAGCATCAACTTCTGCTGTTGCATCTTCTGTAGTCTCTTCTGCTGTCTCCTCTGTTGAAGCTTCTTCTGTAGCTTCTGCAGCTTCCTCTGTAGTCTCTTCTGTAGCTTCTGCAGCTTCTTCTGTTTCCTCAGCTGCTTCTTCTGTTGTTTCTTCTGTAGCTGTTTCTGTCTCTGTAGCTGTGTCACTGCTTCCACAAGCCATAACACTTGCAGCCACTGTCATTGCCATAATTACACTAACAAGTTTCTTTTTCATAATAATCCTCCTTTATCGCAACGAGGCGTCATGAACATTGCGACAACATTTTTGTGTATTT
Source organism: Butyrivibrio sp. (assembly GCA_024688095.1). Taxonomy (GTDB): domain Bacteria; phylum Bacillota; class Clostridia; order Lachnospirales; family Lachnospiraceae; genus Butyrivibrio. The sequence goes on along the minus strand of JAILEJ010000208.1, from coordinate 5,888 downwards.
ATACAATTCATTGCATAAATATGCGCCTCTAATAATTATATCCATAGAATAATTTTAATCAAGTTATTATTAAAATTACTCCATTATACTTTACCGAATATTTACTTTTGAATATTAAATTATTCTAAATTTTTCATGTTTTTTAGTTAAAACATTAACACAAATCCCCATTTTACGCCGTTTATCAAACAAGTCTGAAAACAAAGACAATTCAGACAGTTGTACTTAATTGAGTGTACAAATCGTTGATTAATGGGGCTTTGTGAGATAAAATTAAGATGTTATTGTATTTTACTTACAATAACCCATCTTATGCAGAAGGAGGTAATTCTCATTGGCGCAGAACAAAGTTATTGAAGCAATTCGTGAAGCCGAAAAGGCCGCTGCTGTTAAAGAAAAAGAAGCAAGAGCAAAGGCTGAACAGATTGTTGCTGATGCAAAAACAGAAGCTGAATCACTTATCAAATCCAAAACAAGTGAAGTAAAAAAAGACACATCACAGTCGCTTCAGGATGCGGATGTTTCCAATCAGGAACTAATCACGAAAGCAAAAAAAGAAGCAGAAGAAGAAATCAAAGAACTACGTTCTAAGGTTTCGCAGCAAAAAGAAAGTGCTGTACAAGCAGTTATTGATTCACTCATCAGTTAGTTAATTGAATAAAAATCCAAAAGAAAGGAGGGTCAACATGTCTGTATTACCCATGAAAAGGGTCATCATTGTGGGAATGAAATCAGATCGTAAACAGATTCTTGAATTCCTGCAACGTCGTGGCGTATTGGAAGTACGTACTCCAAAGCCCGGAAAAGCTTTAATACAAGAAGATGATCCTGTTTTCCAACAAATTGATATGTCGAGTGCCAAGATTACTTTTGATAAAAATGTCAATGTAGCAAAGCAGGCTCTTGATGTACTCAATCAGGCAGTTCCTGATCCAAATGCTCCAAGTATGTTTTCAGGACGTAAAGCCATCTCGCTGACAGATTATGAAACTAAGGTAAAAAAACGTGACACAATTATGGAGCTTGTTTACCAGATCAATAGTCTTGCAAAGCGTGATGCTGAAATAAAGGCTGAAATCCCAAGAGTTGAAAGCCAGCTTGAAACCTTGCAGCCATGGCTGACATACGAACTGCCACTAGAATTTGAAGGAACAAAATACACCAGGGTATTTATTGGAACATTCCCAAATGAAGTACCTATGGAAGATATTTATTCCGGAATTGAATCTAATGCCAAAGATATTACAGGTGTTGATGTATCAATTATAAGTAGTTCTCCGGAACAGACCTGTGTGCAGATAGTTGCCTTAAAAAAGGATGCCGCAAAGGTTGAAGAAGCTCTTAGACATATGAGTTTTGCAAGACCACCTATTTCAGGCAAGGCTCCTGGCGAGCAGGCAAAGGATTTGTCAAACAGGCTTGATGCCCTGAACAAAAAATCTGCTGAAATCAATGAGAACATAAAACTTCTTACTGATAAGCGTGAAGATGTCAAATTTATAATTGATTACTTCAAAATGCGCTCAGACAAATACGAAGTATTAAGTGATCTTTATCAGTCTCCTAAGACTTTTATAATCACAGGCTTTGCTCCTGAACGTGAAACTGCTTCACTCGCTGAGCTACTTGAATCCAGATTTGACTGCATAGTCGAAATCAAAGAGCCTAAACCGACTACAAAAACTCCGGTTGCTCTTACCAATAATGGATTTGCAGCTCCAGTTGAAGGCGTTGTAGAAAGCTACTCAATACCAGGTAAGGGCGAATTTGATCCATCGCTTCCTGTAGCATGTTTCTACTATATTTTATTTGGACTTATGCTTTCAGATGCAGCATATGGAATAATTATTGTGATTGCCTGTGCCATCATCTTAAGTAAGTGTAAAAACATGGAACCGGGTACAAGGAACACAATGAAAATGTTCCTGTTCTGCGGAATCGGAACCACGTTCTGGGGCTTTATGTTTGGAAGCTTCTTTGGTGATGTAGTAAATGTATTTGCAAGTACATTCCTGGGAAGAAGTGATATTGCACTTCCACCGATATGGTTTGAACCAATTGATGCACCTATCAAAATGCTAGCCTTCTCATTCCTGATCGGACTTATTCATCTCTTTACCGGTCTTGGAATTAAGTTCTACACACTGGTTAAGCATGGACAGATACTGGATGCTATTTATGACGTAGTTTTCTGGTATTTCCTTGTTGGTGGTTCAGTTTTCTTCCTTCTTACTATGCCAATGATCACAGAAATGCTTGGTCTTAGCTGGATTCTTCCTGCTCCTGTTGCCAACGTAGCTCTGGTATTTATGGTAATTGGTGCTGTAGGAATTATTCTTACAGGCGGAAGGGAATCTAAGAACTGGTTCAAAAGAATCCTTAAAGGACTTTATTCCTTCTATGGAATAACAAGTTACTTAAGTGATGTTTTATCTTACTCAAGACTTCTTGCTCTTGGTCTTGCAACCAGCGTTATCTCAACTGTATTTAACAAAATGGGAAGTATGGTTGCTTCAGGAGTAGGCGGCGGAATAATCGGATTTTTATTATTCCTGATTATCTTTGTTATAGGTCATGCATTAAATTTAGCTATTAACGCACTTGGCGCATATGTACATACTAACCGTCTTCAGTACGTAGAATTCTTTGGTAAATTCTTCGACGGCGGCGGAAAAGCATTTGAGCCATTTAAAGAAAATACAACATACTATAAAGTATCTGAATAATGGAGGTATTAATATGGAAAATCTAGGTTTATTTTTTGCTCTTCTTGGTGCAGCACTTTCAGCTCTTGTAGCAGGTGCAGGCTCAGCAGTTGGTGTAGGTCGTGCAGGTCAGGCTGCAGCAGGTCTTGTAACAGATGATCCTTCTCAGTTCTCAAGAGCTCTTATCTTACAGCTTCTTCCTGGTACACAGGGTATTTATGGTCTTCTTATCGCATTCATCACACTTACACAGATTGGTATCATGGGTGGAAGCTCAGACATCTCTCTTGCTAAGGGACTTCTTTATCTTGCAGCTTGTCTTCCAATGGCAATCGTTGGTTATGTATCAGCAAGCTATCAGTCAAAGTGTTCAGTTGCATCAATCGGACTTATTGCAAAGAGACCTGATCAGTTCGGTAGAGCTATGATCTTCCCTGCAATGGTTGAGACATATGCTATCCTTGCACTCCTTGTTTCTATTCTTTCAATCTTCGGTATTGCAAACGTTAATATCTGATGTCGTTTTGTAAAAAGAATTTAATTCACAACGAAAGGAAGAATAAACATGGCAGGATTAGATAAAATTATCGGTGAGATAAATGCAGAATCCCAGAGGGTTATTGATGATATCATCAACAAAGCCAATTCTGAGGCTCAGGCAATCAAAGCCGAAGCTGAAAAATCAGCAAACGAGTCATGCGAAAAACTCTCACGTGACAAACAAATCCGCCTGTCAGACCAGCTCTCAAGAGCACAATCTGCCGCAGCTCTTGCCAAGAGGCAAAGACTTCTTCAGGAAAAACAGCTTATTATTTCCGAAGTAATTGCTTCAGCAAAGGAAAAGCTTATTGCACTACCGGATAGTGAATATTTTGATATGGTTCTTAAACTTGTTAAAAAATCCGCACTTCCGGAGGATGGTGAAATAATATTCAATCAGAAGGATAAAGGAAGACTTCCTGCAGACTTCTCTTCCAAGGTTGCTGCAGTTGCAAAAGAAGCAGGTGGTAATTTAAAGGTTTCAGATTCTACAAGAAATATAGATGGTGGATTTGTTCTTGTTTATAAAGGTATTGAACAGAATAGTTCCATATCAGCTCTTTTTGATACTAATATTGAAGCTCTTCAGGATAAGATCCAGGGCTTGCTGTTCAATTAAGGAGAATTAATTATGTCTGAAAATTATATCTACGCGGTAGCTAGAGTCAGATGTAAAGAGCTTACATTGTTGGACAGTTCAGTTATGGATTCCCTGCTTGCAGCCGGAAGCTATGAAGAGTGCGTACGAATTCTTGCCGATCACGGCTGGTCATCAGAGGGTGAAAATTCATCTCCTGAAGCCATGCTGGCAAGCGAAAGAGAAAAGACATGGGACTTTATTGGTGAACTTACAAAGGACATGTCAATATTCGATGTATTTTTGTATGCGAATGATTACCATAATTTAAAGGCTGCTATCAAAGAGAGTTTCGTTCATACTGAACATCCCGGAGTATATATTGATAAATCTCAGTGTACTGTTGATCCTGAGGTTATCAAAAAAGCTATCGTCGAAAAAGAATATGATCTTCTTCCAGAGGATATGAGGCAGATAGCTCAGGAGACTACAGATGTTCTTCTGCACACCGGAGATGGACAGCTTTGTGACATTCTAATTGACCGCGCTGCACTAATTAAGATTTATGAATCCGGCAAAAAAACCGGAAATGATATTTTGAAATTATATGGCGAACTTACGGTAGCATCGGCAGATATCAAAACTGCCATACGTGCAAACAAGACTGGAAAGGATATTAAATTCCTTGAAAGAGCTCTTGCACCTTGTGACTCACTTGATATCAAGGCACTTGCTGCCGCAGCAAATGATGATGAAGATGCAATATACAGCTATCTCGACAGAACAGTTTATGCAGATGCAATTCCTGAAATCAAGAAATCTCCGTCTGCTTTCGAAAGATGGTGTGATAACCGCATCATTCGTAGTATAAGACCACAGATTCATAATCCTGAATCTATTGGTCCGCTTGCAGCTTTTATTCTGGCAAGAGAAAACGAAATCAAATCTGTCAGAATAATTCTATCCGGCAAGTTAAATCATCTGTCTGATGAATCAGTCAGAGAAAGGGTAAGGGAAATGTATGTCTAACTACAAAATAGCCGTTATGGGCGATACAGACAGCATCTACGGATTTGCAGCTCTGGGCATGGATACATATCCTTTTACAGACCCTGTTGCAGCCGGTAAAAAGCTAAGAGAACTTGCTGAAAACGACTACGCAGTAATCTATATTACTGAAGCCCTTGCAGATTCTCTTACTGCAGAGATCGATCATTACAGAGAAAGATTACTTCCTGCAATTATTCTTATTCCAGGAGTATCCGGAAATACCGGTAAGGGTATTATGGCTGTAAAGAAATCAGTAGAACAGGCTGTTGGTTCAGATATTATATTTGGAAACAATTAATCAAATTTTGTTAAGATTGGAGCAAATTAATGAGTACAGGAACAATAAAGAAAATTGCCGGTCCTCTTGTTATTGCCAGAGGAATGGGCGACGCAAATATGTTCGACGTTGTTCGTGTTAGTGATCAGCGTTTGATCGGAGAAATCATCGAGATGCATGGTGATGAGGCCTCCATCCAGGTATACGAAGAGACTTCCGGTCTTGCTCCCGGAGCACCGGTAGAAACAACTAGACAGCCTATGTCAGTTGAACTTGGACCTGGTCTTATAGGTAGTATCTATGATGGTATTCAGAGACCTCTGGATGACATCATGAAGGTTACTGGTGGTAATCTTCTTCAGCGAGGTGTTGAAGTTCCTTCTCTTAAGAGAGATAAGGTTTGGCACTTCGTTCCTACAAAAAATGTTGGTGATAAAGTAGTTGCCGGAGATGTAATCGGTACAGTTCAGGAAACACCTATTGTTGTACAGAAGATCATGGTACCTGTAGGTTCTGATGGTACAATCGCATCTATCGCAGAAGGCGATTACACAATTACAGATAACATTGCTACAGTTACAACTGATTCCGGAGAAAAGAAGGATATCGGACTTATGCAGAAATGGCCTGTTCGTAAGGAGCGTCCTTACAAACAGAAAATGTCTCCTGATACACCTCTTATTACCGGTCAGAGAATCATCGATACACTCTTCCCTATTGCAAAGGGTGGTGTTGCTGC
>JAILEJ010000188.1 GCA_024688095.1 Butyrivibrio sp. | reverse complement strand
GTATAATTGGTAGTTCTAATATTTGTAAAAAAATTTAACGTGAATTTGTTTGTTACAATTTAAATTGGACATAATGAAACTTTATTCCAAAAAACGTAAAATTAATAATTTCTAGAAATTTTCATGGATATATTCTGTACTATATTCTGTACTATATTCTGTTTTTTGTTTTAATTTGTTTGCACAGAACATATGTTTTGTGGTATTATATTTTAAATTGATCTTAGGATACCTAACACTTTAATATACTTGAGTACTTGAATGTACCTGAATGTTTAAGTATTACTGGAATTAACAAAAATGTTTCGGGGGAAGTATGAAATCGGATTATTTAAGGGAGAGCATAGCTTCTTTAAAGGGAATTGGTGACAAAACGCAAAAACTTTTTGAAAAGTGTGACGTTCATACAATTTCTGATCTTATGTTTTATTATCCACGTGATTATGAGAAATTTGAAGAAATAAGAAATGTCAGTGATGTTACTGCTGAAGAAATAGTGACTGTTAAATGTGCTGTAATAGGAACCATTATGGTTAAGCACGTTCGAAATCTTTCAATAATAAATTTTGAAATTGCTGATAAAACAGGCAAGATGAGTGTAACTTATTTTAATATGCCATATTTAAAGAACTCTTTTAAAAGTGGAAAATATTATATCTTCAGAGGACTTGTTAAGAAAAAAGGAAATTCATATATATTAGAGCAGCCTAAAACATACAAAGAAGAAGAATATCAGCTTTTGAAGGGCTCACTTCAGCCAAAATACCCACTTGTTAAAGGGCTCTCCAATAATGCTGTTATTAAAGCAGTCAAACAGGTTATGATGGAAACCGCATATCTGGAGGAATACCTGACTGATACTCAGAAAGATGAATTACAAGTCATGGATTATGCCAATGCCATACGACATATTCATTTTCCTGAAAATTCTGATGATCTTATGAAAGCTAGAAAAAGGCTTGCTTTTGATGAGTTTTTTGAATTTATATTAAGAATAAAAATGCTTAAGACACAGGAAGATAAGTCAGTTAATAACTATATTATTAATGATTCCTTTGAAGCAGATATTCTTATGTCCAGATTGCCATTTAAGCTTACTGGTAAACAGGAGCAAATCTGGAATGATATAAAAAACGATCTGTCAGGTAAACATGTTATGAACAGGCTGATACAGGGAGACGTTGGTTCAGGAAAAACTATTCTTGCTTTTCTTGCGCTATTAATGGTCTGTGAAAACGGTTATCAGAGTGCAATTATGGCTCCTACTGAGGTTCTTGCAAGGCAACATTATGAAGGCTTTGTTCAAATGATTGAACAGTATGGACTTAGAATAAAACCTGTTTTACTGACAGGTTCAATTACTGGTAAGGCCAAGAAGGAAGCTCAACAGCTGATATCAGAAGGCTATTACAATCTTATTGTTGGAACAAATGCACTTATTCAGGAAAAGGTAGAATATAAAAATCTTGCTCTTGTAATTACTGATGAGCAACACCGCTTCGGGGTCAGACAAAGGGAAAAGCTTGCTGACAAAGGTGATCAGACTCATGTACTTGCAATGAGTGCAACACCGATTCCAAGAACTCTTGCAATCATATTATACGGAGACCTTAATATATCGATACTTGATGAACTTCCTGCAGGAAGGATTCCTATTAAAAACTGTGTTGTAGGTACTAATTACAGACCTACTGCATACAAATTTATAAGTGGTGAAGTTCAAAAAGGTCATCAGGCTTATGTTATCTGTCCTATGGTGGAAGAAGGAGAACTTGATGGAGTTGAAAACGTTACAGACTATGCAGAAAAACTTAAAGCGTCATTACCTTCTAATATTTCAGTAGGTGTATTGCATGGTAAAATGAAGCCTTCAGAAAAAGATGAAATCATGGAAGCTTTTGCTGCAAATAAAATTCAGGTTCTTGTATCAACCACTGTAATAGAAGTAGGAATTAATGTGCCCAATGCGACAGTTATGATGATTGAAAATGCAGAACGTTTTGGACTTTCACAGCTTCATCAGTTAAGAGGACGAGTAGGAAGAGGTAAGGCACAATCCTACTGCATCTTTATAAATACTTCTGAAAAAGATGAAGCAAAAAAGAGACTTGAAACAATGAATAACTCAAATGATGGCTTTGTTATAGCTGAAGAGGATTTAAAACAAAGAGGTCCTGGTGACTTATTTGGTGTAAGACAAAGTGGAGAAATGAATTTTAAGGTTGCTGATATCTACACTGATTCAGCATATTTAAAAAAAGCTGCAGCTTTTGCAGAAAAAATTCTAAAAAAAGACCCAGATTTGTCACTTCCAGAGGATGAAAACATTAAAAAGTTTTTAGATGAAAGAAATCATAATATGAATATAGTGGTTTAACTTGATCTTTTTTATCTTATTTTTATTTGGTTGACTTTGACTCTTTATAAAAGTAATATATTGTTTGTGGTATTATGTTTTCAGCACAATATATAGTATTTTGTTATTTTGGTTTAATCATATAATTGTATGATTATAATTTTATAACCTTGGTTTTAAGAAAGGGAATTTTATGTCTAAAATTGCGATTTTAACTGATAGTAATAGTGGTATTACTCAGGAAGAGGGAAAGAAACTTGGCATTTATGTTGTTCCAATGCCTTTTATGATTGACGAGAAAGAATATTTTGAAGATATTAATTTATCACAGGATAAATTTTATGATTTATTAAAAAGTGATGTTGATGTAAAGACCAGTCAGCCATCACCTGAATCTTTAATGAATATATGGGATAATCTTTTATCAGATTATGATGAAATTGTTTATATCCCAATGAGTAGTGGATTATCCAGTTCATGTTCAAGTGCCTATACTTTTTCACAGGAAGAAAAATATGAAGATAAGGTATTTGTTGTAGATAATCAACGTATTTCTGTAACTCAGAGACAATCTGCACTTGATGCTCTGGAAATGGCTAATAAAGGAATGAGTGCATCAGAAATAAGAGACAAGCTTACTGAAGTGAAATTCGAGTCAAGCATCTACATAATGCTTGATACTCTATATTATCTGAAAAAGGGTGGAAGAATAACTCCAGCAGCTGCAGCTCTTGGAACACTTCTTCGTTTAAAACCTGTTCTTACTATACAGGGGGAAAAACTTGATGCATTTGCAAAAGCAAGAACTTCAAATCAGGGTAAATCTATTATGATAAATGCCATTAAAAAAGATATTGAAGAGCGTTTTGGTGGTGTAGATGCTCATGATGTTCATCTTGAAATGGCTTATACTTTTGATAAGGAATCTATGGAAGAATTCAAAAAGGAAGTTGAAGAAGCATTCCCTGGATATGATATAAATGTTGATCCTTTATCACTTAGCGTTGCCTGTCATATTGGTCCTGGTGCGCTTGCTGTTGCATGTTCACGTAAAGTGCATGTTTAATTTTTGAAAATTATTTTTTGTATTTTTTTCAAAAAGATAAATATATTTAGACCAAAACTTGAATTAAAAAGGTTGGGGGTAATTTATGTCCGAACAAAGTTCATATAACGCATCCAGTATTACAGTCCTGGAGGGGCTTGAAGCAGTTAGAAAAAGGCCTGGAATGTATATTGGTTCAGTAACTACAAGGGGATTAAATCATTTAATTTATGAAATTGTAGATAATGCGGTAGACGAGCATCTAGCTGGTTACTGTTCACAGATTCATGTTTCTCTGGAAGCTGATGGTTCAGCAACAATTGAAGATAATGGTAGGGGTATACCTGTAGGAATGCATGCCAAGGGTATTACTGCTGAAAGAGTTGTTCTTACCGTGCTTCATGCGGGCGGTAAGTTTGATAATAATGCTTATAAGACAAGTGGTGGTCTTCATGGTGTTGGTTCCTCAGTTGTAAATGCTCTATCTACAAGATTAAATATTACCATTAAAACAGATGGTCACATTTATCAGGATAGTTATGAGCGTGGTATTCCAACAACAGAACTTGAAAATGGTCTTCTTAAACCTGTAGGTACTACTAAAGAAACAGGAACAACAATCAATTTTCTTCCTGATGATACTATTTTCGAAAAAACAAGATTTAGAGAAGATGATATCAAATCAAGACTTCATGAAACAGCTTATTTAAATCCTGAACTTACAATTATTTATGATGACTACAGGCCTGGAACAGAAGAGCATGTAGAATTTAATGAACCTGATGGAATTGTTGGTTTTATCAAGGATATGAATAAGTCAAAAGAAACTGTTCATGATGTTATATATTTCAAAGGTGAAAGTGAAAATATAGCTGTAGAAGTAGCCTTTCAGTATGTAAATGAATTCCATGAAGATGTATTAGGTTTTTGTAATAACATTTATAATGCCGAAGGTGGAACACATCTTACCGGCTTTAAAACCATGTTTACAAATATAATTAATCAGTATGCAAGAGAGTTAAATATTCTTAAAGAAAAGGATAATAATTTCACTGGTGCTGACGTTCGTAATGGAATGACTGCTGTTGTATCTATTAAACATCCTGATCCAAGATTCGAAGGACAGACAAAGACTAAGCTTGATAATCAGGACGCTGCTAAAGTTGTATCCAAGATTACAGGTGAAGAAGTCGGAAGATTTTTTGACAGAAATCTTGATACTTTAAAATCTATTATTGGATGTGCTGAAAAAGCTGCTAAAATCAGAAAAACAGAAGAAAAAGCAAAGACAAATCTTTTAACAAAACAAAAGTATTCCTTTGATTCTAATGGAAAGCTTGCAAACTGTATCAGTAAAGATGCTTCAAAATGCGAAATATTCATTGTAGAGGGTGATTCTGCCGGTGGAAGTGCAAAGATGGCAAGAGATAGAAACTATCAGGCTATTCTTCCAATAAGAGGTAAAATCCTCAATGTAGAAAAAGCAAGTATTGATAAGATTCTTGCAAATGCAGAAATAAAAACCATGATTAATTCTTTTGGTTGTGGTTTTTCTGAAGGCTATGGTAATGATTTTGATATTTCAAAGCTTCGTTATGATAAGATTGTAATCATGTCCGATGCCGATGTTGATGGTGCTCATATCGCCACACTTTTACTTACATTATTTTACAGATTTATGCCAGAGCTTATATTTCAGGGACATGTATATATTGCAATGCCGCCTCTTTATAAAGCTGTTCCTTCCAAAGGTAAGGAAGAATATCTTTATGATGATGCAGCACTTGAAAAGTACAGAAAAACACATAAGGGTAACTTTATACTTCAAAGATATAAAGGTCTTGGTGAAATGGACCCTGAACAGCTTTGGGAAACAACACTTGATCCAGAACGCAGACTTATGAAACAGGTTGAAATCGAAGATGCCAAAATGGCTTCACATATGACTGAACTGCTTATGGGTAATGATGTACCACCAAGAAGAGATTTTATACATCAGTATGCTACAGAAGCTGATCTTGATATTTAATATAAATTTTTTGAAACAGTGTTTACTAATAATATAAATTGGGGAAGAAAATGGAAGATAGAATTATTAAATCTGAATATTCAGAGGTAATGCAAAAATCCTATATCGATTATGCTATGAGCGTTATTGTAGCCAGAGCACTTCCTGATATCAGAGATGGATTAAAACCAGTTCAGCGTAGAACTTTGTATGATATGTATGAACTTGGTATCAGATATGACAGACCTTACAGAAAAAGCGCACGTATTGTCGGTGATACAATGGGTAAATATCATCCTCATGGTGATAGTTCCATTTATGACTGCCTTGTTGTAATGGCTCAGGATTTCAAAAAAGGTGTTCCTCTTGTAGATGGTCATGGTAACTTTGGTAATATCGAAGGCGATGGTGCAGCTGCAATGCGTTATACCGAAGCAAGACTTGCAAAGATAACTCAGGAAAATTTTCTTGCTGATCTTGATAAAGATATCGTAGATTTTGTACCAAACTTCGATGAAACGGAAAAAGAACCTTCAGTACTGCCTGTTAAAATACCAAATTTCCTTGTTAATGGTAGTGAGGGTATTGCAGTAGGTATGGCAACAAATACTCCTCCTCACAATCTTGGAGAAGTAATTGATGCCGAAATTGCATATATGCAAAATGATCAACTTACTGTAAAAGATCTTATGAAACATATTAAAGGTCCTGATTTTCCTACTGGAGGAATAGTAATCAATAAAGATGAACTCCGCCACATTTATGAAACAGGTATGGGTAAAGTCAGAATCAGAGGAAAGGTTGAAACTGAAAAAGGAAAGAGTGGTCATATAAATCTTGTAATTACAGAAATTCCTTACACAATGATTGGTGCAGGAATAAGTAAATTTCTTTCTGATGTTGCAGACCTTGCAGAAAAGAAGATTACCAATGATATAGTTGATATTTCAAATCAGTCTTCAAAAGAGGGTATTCGAATCGTAATAGAACTAAAAAAGGATACTGACGTTGAAAACTTTACAAATCTTCTTTATAAAAAAACCAAGCTGGAAGATACTTTTGGTGTAAATATGCTTGCAATTGATAACGGCCGTCCTGAAACAATGAATCTTGTTCAGATTATGAAGGCCTGTGTTAATTTCCAGTTTGAAACAGCTACAAGAAAATATACAACTCTTTTGAATAAGGAGCAGAATAAGAAAGAAATACAGGAAGGTCTTATTAAGGCATGTAATGTAATCGATCTTATTATTGAAATTCTTAGAGGTTCAAAAGACAGACAGATGGCCAAAAACTGTCTTGTTAATGGTATCACAGATGGTATCAATTTTAAGTCCAAAGAATCTAAGGTTATGGCTGCCCAGCTTATGTTCAGTGATGCACAGGCTGATGCTATTCTTGATATGAGATTATATAAACTTATTGGACTTGAACTTGATGCACTTATTAAAGAGCATGAGCAGACAGTTGCCAATATATACAGATATGAAGATATACTCGAAGACCGTGAATCCATGTCAATGGTAATTCAAAAAGAACTTCTTGATATCAAAAAGGAATATAACCAAAAACGTAAGACTTTAATTGAAAACCGTGAAGAAGCTGTTTATGAAGAAAAGCCAGTTGAAGAAATGGATGTTGCTTTCATAATGGATCGTTTTGGTTATGCAAAGACTATTGATGCTGGTACTTATGACAAGAATATCGAAACTATAAAGGCTGAATTCAAGTTCTCCTTTAAAGTTAAAAATACCGGCAAGGTATGTCTTTTTACCAATACCGGACAGTTACATACAATAAAAGCAATGGATCTTCCTCAGGCAAAAATGCGTGATAAGGGAGTTCCAATTGATAATATAAGTAACTTTGACACTTCAAAAGAAACTGTTATTCTTGCAGCAAGTCAGTCAGATCTTAACCTGTACAGAATAATGTTTACTACAAAAACATCAATGATGAAGATAGTTGATGGTGGAGAATTTGATGTTTCAAAGAGAACTGTCGCAGCAACAAAATTGAATGACAATGATGAAGTTGTAAGTGTTTCTGTATTAAACGGTCAAAAGACAGTTATTCTTCAATCAGAAGAGGGGTATTTTTTAAGATTTAATGTTGAAGATATTCCTGAAAAGAAGAAAATTGCAGTTGGTGTTATAGGTATGCATTTAGGTAAAAAAGACTTTATTCGAGATGTATACTACCTGACTGAATCTGAAGAAAAAGAGATAACCTATAACGATAAGAAATTGGAACTTAGTCATCTTAAGATATCCAATCGTGCAACAAAAGGAACAAAGGTAAGATTATGAGAGTTATTGCCGGAACAGCAAGAAGACAAAATCTAATAACACCTAAGGGTGATGATACAAGACCTACACAGGACAGAATAAAAGAAACGTTATTTAACATGATACAAATGGATGTTCCAAATTCTGTTTTTGTAGATTTATTTGCAGGTAGTGGCGGTATCGGTATCGAAGCTCTTTCCAGAGGAGCTAAAAGAGCTTATTTTATAGAAAATTCTAATGAACCCTACAAATGTATAGTTCAAAATCTTCAAAAAACTCATCTTGAAGATAAAGCTACTGTATTTAGAAAAGATGTAGTAATTGGTCTTAGAAATATTAGAGAAGATGAGGTTGATATTGTTTTTGTTGATCCGCCATATAAGGATGGGGCTTATGAGAGGACTATTGAAATGTTATCTCAGATGCCTTATGTGACAGATTATACAATGATAATATGTGAAAGCAGTCTTGATGAAGATTTTACATTTGTTGAAAATTACGGTTTTCAGGTGACAAGAGAAAAACTTTATAAGACAAATAAGCATGTCTTTATTAAAAAAATAAAAGAATAAATTATTATTTTTCATAAAAATATCAAAGTCAGAGGGAGAGAGTATGAAAAAGAAAATATTATCATATGTACTTACGGGAGTAATTATTGCTACAACTTCATTTGGTAATAGTTTTAATGCTTGTGCAACAGGAGAAATAGTTTCAGAGGAATCTTTAAATGCATCAAGTTCAGATTCACTTGAATTAGAAACAGAACTC
>JAILEJ010000180.1 GCA_024688095.1 Butyrivibrio sp. | reverse complement strand
TTTAGTGTATAAAATAATTGAAATTACCCAAATAATAAATAGAAAATTGCGTGATGTCTAAAATAGACAGAAAAACAAAACAATGGTAAAATGCTAGAAGTGAACAACGAAAGGATGCATTGAGAAAATGCATAAATGGAGTACGAAATGAAAAAGGCGCTTATAATTGGAGCGGGTCCTGCAGGACTTACAGCCGCGTATGAACTTCTTACAAAATCCAAGGACATACAGGTTATAGTTTTTGAGGAGACCGACAAATTTGGGGGAATATCCAGAACTGTTGAATATAAGGGCAATAGAATGGATATGGGAGGACATAGATTTTTCTCCAAAGTTCCAGAAGTAAATGAATGGTGGGACAATATGCTTCCCAAGCAGGGAAAGCCATCTTATGATGATGCCTTACTAAAAAGAAAATCTACACTTACAAATGGAGGCCCTGATCCAGAAAAAGAAGACAGGGTAATGCTTAGAAGAAACAGATTATCAAGAATATTCTTTAATAGAAAATTTTTTGATTATCCTATTACTCTTAAGGTTGAAACATTTACAAATATGGGACTGGGTACAACAATCGTTGTTGGATTCAGTTATTTAAAATCACTTGTATTTAAGAGAAAAGAAAAATCACTTGAAGATTTTTACGTAAACAGATTTGGCAAAAAGCTTTACTCGATGTTTTTTGAGCATTATACAGAAAATCTTTGGGGAAGACATCCAAGTGAAATTGATCCTTCCTGGGGCGCACAGCGTGTCAAGGGCGTATCTATTATGGCTGTTCTCAAGAATGCTCTTAATAAAAAGACAGGTAAGACAGACGGGAAAGTAGAGACTTCACTTATAGAAGAATTTAGTTATCCTAAGCTTGGACCAGGTCAGCTTTGGGATGTAACAGCAGAAGAAATTAAAAAGCTTGGTGGAACAATTATTTTAAATGCCAAGGTTGTAAAGGTTAATAAAGATGGAAATCACATTACAGGTGTAACATATTTGCAGAGCGGCAAAGAGCTGACACTTGATGGAGATTATGTAATATCATCAATGCCTATCAAGGATCTTGTTGCCGGAATGAATGATGTCCCAAAAGAACCTGCCAGAATTGCAGCAGGACTTCCATACAGAGATTATATGACAGTTGGTGTACTTATTCCTAAGCTTAATCTTGAAAATAAAACAAAGATTAAAACAGTAGGAAATATAGTTCCAGATAACTGGGTATATGTACATGATAGAAGTGTTAAGATGGGAAGATTCCAGATATACAATAACTGGTCTCCATATCTTGTAAAGGATTTAAAGAACACTGTATGGATGGGACTTGAATACTTCTGTAACGAAGGTGATGAAATGTGGAGTATGACAGATGATGCTTTTGCTCAGATGGGCAAAAAGGAAATGGTTACTCTTAATCTCATTGATAAGGAAGAAGATGTTATAGACTATCATGTAGAACGAGTAAAAAAGGCTTATCCAGCATATTTTGATACCTATGAAGAAATAGATAAACTTGTTGATTACCTGAACACAATAGATAATCTGTACTGCGTTGGGCGAAATGGACAACATAGATACAATAATATAGATCATTCTATGTGCACATCTTTTGAAGTTGTTAAAAATATTCTTTCCGGAAATTCAGACAGAAGTAATATCTGGGGTGTAAATACAGAAAAAGAATATCATGAAGAAGAAAAGCTTCAGGAAAATCCAAATGAAGAAATTGAGCTTGATTAAGATTAAGTAAATTTATTTGAAACTCAGGAAACAACTTTTCCTGAGTTTCATTTATTGTAAATAGAAGTAAGCAGAAAGGACTAAAACAATCAGAGCATTAAAACGATTGGACAAATAATAAAATGAACAGTAAAGAGGGATTGTGGAAAAATAATATATTCGTATGCATAGTGGCTTTTATATGTTGCTTTTTGTGGGGAAGCGCATTTCCATGCATAAAAATAGGATATGAGGTATTTCAGATAGCATCAGATGACCTCGGAAGCAGACTTGTATTCGCCGGAGTAAGATTTTTTATGGCGGGACTACTTGTAATAATATTTGGAAGTATACTTAATAAAAATGTTTTGATTCCTAAAAAGGAATCAAAATTTCCTATATTTGTACTTATGATGTTTCAGACAATACTTCAGTATTTCTTTTTCTATGGAGGACTTGCAAGCGCAAGTGGAGTAAGCTCTTCAATAATTACAGCATCAAGTAAATTTATAACCATACTTATGGCAGTATTTTTATTTCATTATGAAAAGCTTACACCAAGAAAAGTTATTGGTTGTATAGTGGGATTTCTAGGCGTACTTATGATACAATTACCGGGTGCAGAACTGAACATGGGATTTAAGCTTACAGGAGAAGGATTTATACTGATATCATCAATAAGCTCATCACTTGCGGCATGCTTTATAAAGCTATATGGCAAAAAAGAAAGTCCGGTTACATTAAGTGGATATCAGTTCTTTTTTGGCGGGCTTGTAATGGCAATTGTTGGAAAGCTGATGGGTGGAAGGCTTGATGCAACAACAAATCTTGCATGGCTTCTTTTACTGTATATGGCAGGAATATCTTCAGTAGCTTATACATTATGGGGATTACTGCTCAAATATAATTCAGTAAGTAAGATTTCGATATTTGGATTTATGAATCCTGTACTTGGAGTAATTTTGTCAGCTATAATATTAGGAGAACAGAATCAGGCATTTAGCATCTGGGGAATAATGTCAATGATTCTTGTAACACTTGGAATAGTGATAGTATTTAGAAAGGCAGACAAACAAGTTGCATAAAAAGGGGACCGCATAAAGCGGAAAAGGAGAGATATGGAAAAAGAAAAGAAAAAATTTTCAGAGAGTATGGAAAATGCAATTGATAATACTCAGAGAAAAAAAGATGTTCCTACCGTAGTAATTGAAGATGGTTCAAGTGGATTCTTTTTAAAAAGAATATTCACTGCACCTGTAATAATAATGATTATTATAATATCATTAATGCTTGGTGCAACACTTGGGATGAACATTTATTATAATGGTCAGATGGAACAACTTGAAAGCATATATGAAATAAAATAAATTGGGGAAAAAAATGAATAATCAGGTAATAGACGTAGAAATACAAGATGAGCAGGTCATAGAAAGGTTTGATCCAGAAAGAACTACAACAAATGTAATTATTGATGAACTGCCAAATTCCTATGATAAAGAAATAAAGCAAATGAGAAATAAAATGTATGTCTTTTTGACAATAGCGATGCTTTTTTCAATATTTCTTTTTCTGGGAACTGCTATATTCAGACCTTTAGAATATAGTATGCTAAAAAACAAATACGAAAATGAATATGGTATTGCATTAAATCTCCCAGAGGACGAAGCTATTGAAGATATACAGGATGGAGTTGAATATACAGGAAGTGCAATAGGAGAATATGGGGACGGACAGGTAAAAGTACAAATAGAGGGAACAGAAATTGTATTACCATGCAAGATGTCTGAAATAAAGAGTGTTCTTGAAGATAAAGGATATACACTTTCAAGAGTAAGCGACAATACAACAATGCAGCCGGAGGCTCTTAATTTCCTTACATTCTCAAATTTTGATAAAGACATAGATGTGTATGTTGATATGGTAAATGTATCAGACTCAGAGGTATATTATGAAGATGCCCTGGTTTATGAAATAGAAACATACAATCCTGATATGGATCTTGTTACAGAATTTGGAATTAATGCCGGCATGACAGAAGCTGAAGTTTTGGAGCTTCTTAAAAACAAGGATATTACATATAACACATATGAATCTACTCTTGGAACATCCTACAACATATATCCGGGAGGAGAGTTGTATGACGGCTCACAGGTTGCAATAGCATTTAACGATGATGGACTTATATATGTAATTGCAGAATATTACTACTATGATCTGCTTGATTAAATAAGTAAATTGATTAACAAATGTAAAAAGATATTTAAAGTCTTTTGACCAATTAGAATTAAAAAGGAAAGCTCTATGATTAAAGAAGAAATAAAAACATCCGATGCAAAAATCATACTCAAAAAAGGTGAAGGTAGAACAATAAAGGCTGGAGGATTATGGGTATTCGATAACGAAATTGCACAGATCGAAGGACAGTTTGAAAATGGAGATATTGTAAGTGTACATGATTTTGATGGATATTTTATGGGTTATGGCTTCATAAATACAAAATCAAAGATACAGGTAAGACTACTTAGCAGAAAAAAGGATAACAAAGTAACAGTAGACCTTTTAAGAAAGAGAGTTCAGAATGCCTGGAACTACAGAAAAGAAGTAATTGATACTTCAAGTTGCAGACTAATATTTGGAGAAGCTGACTTCCTTCCAGGAATTACAATTGATAAGTTTGCTGATGTTCTTGTTGTAGAGTCACTTGCACTTGGAATTGATAAATTAAAGGAAATAATAATAGATCTTTGTAAGGAAGTACTCGCAGGGGACGGCATTAAGATTCGCGGAGTATATGAAAGAAGCGATGCAAAGGTAAGAGAGCAGGAAGGACTTCCAAGAACAAAGGGATTTATAGGAGAGCCATTTGATACAAAGGTAGAAATCGTTGAAAATGGTGTTCACTATTATGTAGATGTAGAAAACGGTCAAAAGACGGGATTCTTCCTTGATCAGAAAAATAACAGAGCGGCTATAAGAAGACTTTGCAAAGGGAAAAAAGTTCTCGACTGTTTTACACATACCGGATCATTTGCTTTAAATGCTGCAAGTGCAGGAGCATCTTCCGTTCTTGGAGTTGACGCATCTGAACTTGGCTGCGAACAGGCAAGAGAAAATGCAGCACTTAACGGACTTGAAAATATTGCAAAGTTTGAGTGTGCAGACGTATTTGATCTTCTTCCTGAACTTGAGAAAAAGGGAGAGCTTTTTGACGTAGTAATTCTTGACCCTCCTGCATTTACAAAGTCCAGAGCTTCAATAAAAAAAGCTGTTACAGGATATAGAGAAATAAATCTTAGAGGACTTAAGCTTGTAAAAGATGGAGGATATCTTGCAACATGTTCCTGTTCACACTTTATGGACCCGGAACTTCTTGAGAAAACAATAAGAGAAGCAGCAAGAGATGCACATAAGAGACTTCGTCAGATAGAGTTTAGACAACAGGCTCCAGATCACCCTATTCTGTGGGCCAATGATGCATCTTACTATCTAAAATTTTATATATTCCAGGTAGTAGATGAGATGTAATTATAAAAGCATTGCTATAATATCTGATATAAACAGCATGTAATAATATCTTATAAAGATTGACAATATCGATTCAATTCATTAAAATAATACATGCTGTAAGACGAGGTGTGGCTCAGTTTGGTAGAGCGCGTCGTTCGGGACGACGAGGCCGCGCGTTCGAATCGCGTCACCTCGACTTATTTTATATAGATTCATGTATTGTCTGTGTCAAAATCTTTTCTAAAAAAATTTCAGAAAAGTGTTGACACAAACCTAGAAATGGGTTATTATAATCAAGTCGTCGCAAGAGAGCGGCACAACTTAATAAATGCGATAGTGGCGTAGTTGGTAACGCGCGACCTTGCCAAGGTCGAGACCGCGGGTTCGAGCCCCGTCTATCGCTCTAGCTAATGGCTCCGAAGTTTCTTGATTTATCAAGGGCTTCGGAGCTTTTTATTTTTGTAAAATCTAATACATTATTGAGTGAGTGTGAGTGAGTGAGTGGTATTTTTTGAACAACTATTTAGTAACTCTTTTATGTCGCTGAGGTCGGATGACTTCATATGAGAATAGTATCTTTCATTTGTTGCTACGGAATGTCCCAAAAGTGAAGCACGTTTTGCTACTTTCAGGTCTAGCAAATCGATAAAAACATTACTATTAAGTGACATTCTAAATGCATGATTATTTGTTATGTTATATCCCATACGCTTGCAAAGTCGTCTTAA
>JAILEJ010000158.1 GCA_024688095.1 Butyrivibrio sp. | reverse complement strand
ATCATGGACTGTTTTTTGAAGACTATGGTTCGCCGCAGTTTCTAAAAAAGGATAAGGCCTATGTGGATGAGGAACATAAAATAATGTCGTTGACTTTATATGTCTCCGATAAACAGGATACACTTCAGGAAATGACAGTTCATAAAGATCCGGATTTTTGTCCTCATAGTTTATTTAAAGGAAATGTTACATTTTTTGGAAATCAACGTGAGAATGGTTCGTTGAATCATTACTATGGATTTTATCAGGAATTTATGATAACTCCTGATGGAAAAGTCGAAATGGCTCATGTGGGAGCACATATTAGAGGTAATGATGCGGATCCGAATTATGACGGTGATGTGCTCCTTAAAAATTTGATTATATCATTTAAGCCGAGAAGACCGAAGTCTAACGAAAACTATAATATTGTACAACCTGATGAGGAGTGTCTGGTTTTCGACAATTTTAATTTTAAGCTGGCAGTGATTCAGGAACTGATGTACGAACAGGAAGTCCTTAAGCCATATTTTGACATCTATGATTATAAAGCTTTTAAGAAGGCAAAATGGAAACTTGACACTGAGAAAAATGTTAGAGGCGCTGTGGCTTTCTTTAAGGAACTTTCAATTCCGGTAAGTCTGGCGAAGAATATCGAAAGAATACAAATGGATGGAGGAAATGATATTTATATGAATATCGCTCCTATGTGGGATGGGGAAGACCAGAGGTTTGATATTGATAAGTTGTCAGAACAGGAATTAAGGCAATTTCCGAACCTTAGATATATGAGTGTTCTTACAGGAAGGCTTGAAGAATTACGGAAAGTATGTGAGCCGATGGGTATTGAACTTTCAAATCTTTGATGTGTTATAAGATCCAAATACATTGGAGATGTGTAAGTCATAGTTTCACGTCGGATAAGATGCCAGACAAAGAGATCGGACGAGGGAGACGCAGTGTAAGAGGCGGCACCGCTTGAGGAGGGTTGATGTTTGGAAATCTTATTCGACGTTTTTGTATGCCAGAACGCCGAATCGATGAAAAGGAGCTTGCGGGAGGGATAGTTATGTTTTTGGGAAAATCAAGAGGTCAAAGGCGAAAATTAAAAAGGTTACTCAAAAATATCGCCAAGATAGAACCATATAAGGATATTGATAGGATAAATAAAAGCGGATTTGAACATTTTCATGTACCATGTTCTGGATGGTTGAATATGCCAAAAACCTCTTCAAAGATAAAGACAGAGTTTTTAAAAGCCTGGATAAGAAAAACAGAAGAGATACTTAAGGCAAAACCTGAGAAATGGCAATTCTGCAAGGTTGTTTGCTTATTGTGCATCCCTGATCTGCTAGGGTCACAGATTATTATATTCTATGATCAGGAGTATTATGACACTTTCTGGAATAGGCATGACAGTTACCAGGACTGGTCAAGGATTTCTGATGGTTGTTCACTTATGAAGGAAAGGAATATTGAAACAGAATTAAAAGAATATGGTTTCAAAGAGACGCTTACGGATGAGGATTATACAGTTCATAATGATTTATGGTTTTATGGTGAAGTGAAAGAAGGCTTGTAGGGAATCTCTTCATATTATTATAGAAAAGTATGTAGCGTAGATTCAATATTGGGAGGAATATAAAATATGTCATTTTTTAGCAAATGGTTTAATGGAGATAAAGAAGAAAGTTCTGATTTAACAAAAGAGCAGAAAGAGATTGAAAAGAAACTAAAAAGATTAAATTATTTGAAATATGATAATAAGAAAACATTATCTGCTGTCCGGATTGAAAATCCGTATTTTGGCGATGGATTTTTAGTTAAGGATACAAGTTCGAAAGATGCATGCTACATCGATATGCTGGGTGGATTTGGTAATCATTCTTTCGGCGATAAACCGGATGCTTCTTATAACTTGTACGAATTAGATGTGCGAGAAGATAATATAGATTATGTCCTTGCTTCCATGGAGAGTATTTATAAAAAGTCCGATGCGATCATGGAAGAATGTTATGACGAAATTTATAAACAGATTACTGCGTTTTTTGAGGATAATAGTGGCAGTGATTGGGATATTCGTTTAAAGAACGAATTTAGTTTAGAGTATTTAAAAGAGAATTGGTATGTCGGGGGGCTGTCTATTAATGATGATTGTATAGAAATATCTATTGGTATAAAGGCTGCAGAAAACCCGGAACATGACGACTTTTATAATGTAAGTATATTTGTTGACTATAGTACGCAGGAACCGGATGTTTCATTTGATATTGTATGGTAAACTATACTCCATGGCAATTTACGGTGTTACT
>JAILEJ010000123.1 GCA_024688095.1 Butyrivibrio sp. | reverse complement strand
ATATGTAAAAGAAACCATACGCAAGTCCAAATCCGAAGTATCAATTTCTATGTAATCGCAATCCTCATACCAGTTTTGAAGCCACGCGCATTTTCCAACTACAAGATAATGCGGAACAGCACGTTCTATTATTCCACCTTTCATTATCGGACAACTCAGCCTTGGTACGACTATCCAAATGTTATTATTAATCAGGCTCATGAATCTAATATGATGTCTATTCCAGTTTGTGCCTATTTTGTAAAAACAAGACCCGAACAGATATTTTATTTGCCAACCAGATCTTATTGAAACATAGCACCCTCTATACATTAGATTTTATATGTTCTTACCGTTCAAAATGCTTTTTAAGCTCTCATATGCGTTCTTTACAATTGATGCTATCTGTTCTGTTGAATTAGGATCGTCATCATTAAATCTCAGTACATTTCTATATATGTACCTTCCCCATTCTACCTTTACTGGTTTAATAGATAATTTCAAAGGATTATCACCTAGCGTGTCAAAAAATACCTGTCCATTAGAGTTCTCTTGAGAAATATATATATGAACACCAATTGTAAAATCATCAATTCTACTAAGATAATACTCCAAAATACAATCAAATCCTGCGTCAGTATTCCACTTATAGTAACCAGATATATCAGAAATTTTAACTCCGTCTCTAGCTTTTCTTGGCATCCAAGCTGAGAATGTCCCAATGGATTTTAGAAGTTCAGCTGTTTCTTTTACCAATTTCTTGTTTCTATCTCTATACTCCCATTCAAGACTCTCATTATTTTCTTCCCCTGAATTAGCATTTACAGATGTTACTACTGAACATTTGAGAATTACCTTAAGATTCTCTAGCTCTATTTCTGAAAGATTATCATCCTCATCAATTTGTAATGCATCAATAAAGTACGGCATAAATAATACGATCTTATGTAACAACTCTTCCGACACATCTGTGTTTGCATATATTTCACTTAGTGCCTCTTGTGCTGTGTCCTGTGATCGTAGGGCCGTAAAGGTATCCGCATCAATTCTGGTTGATGTAAGATACAAATATAATTCCTCAAAAGACATTTGAGTACATATAATTGCAAATAGTATTCTCTTCCTGACAGCTTCATCTATTCCCCTGACAGTCGCTTTTGTTATAATATCCAAAAGCTCATAGGTATTAAACAGTCGTTTCATACTTCGTGGATTAAATCCCATAGAAGCATGTATTAAATTAGTAAATAACTGGACATTCTTATCGTCAGTAGGTATGTCCATTCTATTCATCATATCTTTTACATATTTACGGATATCATACTGCGCAACAGGCATCTTAAATGGAAGCTGGATAATCTTGTCAAAGAAACTCTTCCCCTTAACATCAGATACATCTTCTCCAAATTTTTGCTTTATCCCTAACGTAACCACTTCGTAGTCAACAGCCAAAATAAAAATACAATTTTCGCAATCAAGAAATAGTTTTAATACCTCTAACAGTTCAATAGCTTTTAAAGGCTGAAGACGGTCAAGGTCATCTACAAAGATGACAACTCTGTCTCTATGCTCTTTATCAAGCTTATCATTTACAGCAGTTTGGAACTTTCCTTTCAGCTCAAGTATCTCGGATGCGTAATCAGAATCACCACCATCCATTATTTCGCCTACGGTGCCTGCCATCTCTCCACCAATGGCATGATCTGTTGCAACCTTCACAACCTTTTTTCCAAATCAAACAAGTCCATTAAGCAGCTTTTTACGAAAATCCTTATCACAATCTAACCCTTTAAGAAGAACATCCATCATAGAAAATGCTAATCCATTTCCCATATCAAACTGTGAAAACTGCCAAGTGTTAAACCATATTGGCCATATGGAGCCCTGTAAATTCTCCTTAATCATATTCATCATACTGGTTTTTCCACTACCCCAGTCACCCTGGATGGATATTGTCATAGGGGTATCACAACTTCTTATAAAACTGCAAAGCCCATTTACATATGTAGAAACATTAAATAAATCCTCTGTAATACTTGCAACTGGTTTATCTGGACAGCCTGTTTTCTTTGCCATAATGCATTCCTCCTTAATAGTCTTTTAACAAATTTTAGTCTATATGAGTAATTCATCTTGATAATAGCGCCTGCTGATATATATTGGTTATCGCATAATAATTGATCAAATCTGGCCACTGATTAGCCGGATGATAGTAATCAATATAAAGTCTTTCTTTACCATCCAGATTCAAATAATAGAACCAGTTATCATTAGCATTTTCGCCAAGTCCATCCTTATGTTCATATACAGTTTCATATAAGGTTTTAAATGTTGATCCGCAGACTATAATATCTGCGTCAATTAAACTCAGCTCTTTCTTTATCTCATCTCTATCGTTTTCGGCATAAGCATTAATCTCTTCATAATCCGATCCACTTTGTCCATCGCTTTTCTTCAAATTAAGAACCGCTATACTCCTCAAAGCAGAAAAATGCTGCTGTTTTGTTAATTCCGGTATATATTTTGCAATATTCGACTCAGAAGTATTACTAATGCCATACACCCATCTGGCTACTCTTCGCCACATTGCATGTGACATTTTTTCACCATTTTCATCCCCTAACCAGGATGCCAACGTATAATCACCCCAATCTTTGCCATAAGCTTCTTTAAGTATAAATAAGATTTTTTTATTCCCAGAATTATTCCATGTAGAATAATCAACAATTCCATCTGCTATAAAATAATTGTTTCCATGATCTATTGTAAGTTGAATTTTGCTCTTTTTCTTAATGTATTCAACATTACAAGCTGGCTTATTTTTCCACACATTAAAAAGCTCTGACAAATTTGTACTCGATTGTAAATCTTCTTTATAACCCATTCTTTATTCCTTTTTTAGCAATCAATGACGATATCCAATAATATTTTATATCAGATATAGTAGTTTTATTCTAAAATTATCATAAATAAATGCTTTTAAAAAAAGAAAACACTGGTTAAAGCAGTTTAGCCAATCGCTCTCATCAATTCCATGTTAGAAACCTTTGTAATCTTATTTCTCAGTTTCATCTTTTTCTTCTGATATCTATCATGGCTCATTATTTCAGAAACTGCAGGCGCAAGGTCCTGATCTTTATAGCAAAAATGCACATGATATGAACGACCATTATGACTATGGTAAAGAACTAACCCTGGATAGCCTTCCTTATCAAATTTCTTCATGAGCCAATAGTGCTTTGTTTCTATACTCATCACCTCTACACTATCAGCTTCCCAATTTAAGACATCAAAATACCCGCATGACAAAATAGACTCTTCAAAACTATCAAACATATATACAACTCCGTATAACAATAAATTGTAAGGCTAATATGATTAATAATTG
Source organism: Butyrivibrio sp. (assembly GCA_024688095.1). GTDB lineage: Bacteria > Bacillota > Clostridia > Lachnospirales > Lachnospiraceae > Butyrivibrio. The sequence goes on along the minus strand of JAILEJ010000123.1, from coordinate 1,932 downwards.
TTTTCAAGAACTTTTTTGCTGGTACATAATACTTAAATATAATTCTACATTATAATTATTCCCATAAAAAAGCTATCACTTCTTTAGCCCAAGTGATAGCTTATTTACTATTTTCTTATTTATACAACTCTAAACATCTTCTGTTCTATCGGTTTAATCTTGCCTTCCTTCATAAGCTCTTTCCTTGCCTTGTTGAGTTCTTCCATCTTGATCATCTCTTCTTTTGCATCATTAAGTCCCAGATAAGTATATACGTTCATGGTAATACTTATGTCCGAATGTCCCATCAGATACTGTAGTGTTTTAGGATTCATTCCTGCTCTGGCCATATTGGTACAATATGTATGCCTGCATATGTGAGGTGTAAGTGCCGAAATTTGAAGTTTAAAAAGCTTATTGTATCTTTCTTTCATATTTTTAATTCTATGTTCCCAATGCATTGCTACCAGCGGTAGGCCATTATCATCATAAAACAAAAATCCGGTATATCCATCAATACCTTTATCAAACCTTGGCATTTCTCGATCCTGCGTCATTTACTATAATTCCATTAAACTGAAAGGCGAATGGATTTTTAATGAGCATATCGTCATCCACTGCCATCTGAAAAGCTGGCCTTAACACGCCACTTACACACTTTATTGTGCTACAACCTTTTCCATCCTCCTGTAGCTTTATCAAAAACAGCTTTGCATCAGATGTTTTTACTTGCCAAAGGTGAAAACGGTGAATCTATTTCCTTTTCAACCTGCTTTTCTAATTCTCTTAATGAAAGGCATGGCTTCTTTCCAGCCATGTTTCTCTCTCCTTACATAAAAAGACCTCCTTTAGATTTATTAATAGCAAAAAAGCTTTCTAAAAAATCTAAAAGAGATCCTATAAAAAATCAATTTGACATAATCACCATATATTGTGGTGGCTCTCAAGCATTAGAATACCAGAATCAGGTGGCTCCGGAAGCTCATCATACATTGATTCCAACAGAACTTTTAAGAAATCTTTATCATCTATATCATCCACCATAAACATTTCATTAGCACCTTCATACGGCAGTTCTAACGATGTCTACGGCATTTTCTTGAACTATTTTAACATTACTATAATATTTTTTATATCCCCATCACTATAGTGATCTTTAGCATCAGTGCTATATGCTTTCTGTCCGAGTCCACCCATCTCCGGCATCTGTGCTGTGGCGAACAAATCTGAAGTCGCAATAGTCACCGCCCTGACATAATGTCTTAGTGCGGATGAAATCCGTAAAGGGAAGATTCCCGTAATTGATTATGTCTGCATGGCAGCACATAGCACCAAGTTTCATAAGGTTCCGTTTTCCGAGGATTTTTGCATATATGCATTCGTTACACTCAAAGTGAAACTCATCTTTAGGATCTTCTTTGATATGCCAGGTATATCTCCAGCCAGTGCCTGATTTATGCTTAAATCCAAATGGCACAACCTTCTTCATAAGAGGCATAAAGAAGCTTTTCTTCGCAAGTTTCTGCATCCCGGACGGATCCAGAAATTTCCACATTTCCTCCGAAACGATCTTGTATGCTTCTTCCTCACTCTTACCATGCCTTTGAAAGATTTCATACATGGCAATGGAAGTCAGGATCTGCGACATATGCTCGTAATTTCCCTGATCGCAATATAATTCTTCTTCACGAATGAGTTCTTCCATACGTATGCAAATATCACGCCTGATATCACCAGAAAGCGTTGGGAAAAAGTTCTGATACCTGCTGATCTTTACCATATTTTCCGGAATGTATTTTTTCATGGCTATTTTCTCCCTACAAGTATGGTCGAGCCGGAAAGCTCCATCCACAAAGCTTCGAATCTGCTCATAAACATTCCATTCGTAGTATCTATGAGCTTCACCTCTTCATATCCCATGTCTATTAATCTCTTTACAAACTCTTGCATATC
>JAILEJ010000104.1 GCA_024688095.1 Butyrivibrio sp. | reverse complement strand
GTTACAGGTTCTGGTAAGACATTTACCATGGCTAATGTTATTGCAGCACTAAATAAACCAACGCTTATCATAAGCCATAATAAAACCCTGGCAGGACAGCTTTACGGCGAGATGAAAGAATTCTTTCCGGAAAATGCAGTAGAATATTTTGTTTCATACTATGATTACTATCAGCCAGAGGCATATGTTCCGCAGACAGATACATATATATCCAAGGATTCTGCAATAAATGATGAGATAGATAAGCTGCGTCTTTCTGCCACTGCATCCCTTGCAGAGAGAAAAGATGTAATTGTTATTGCCAGTGTATCCTGTATATATGGTCTTGGTAGTCCTGATGAATTTAAAGGGATGTCGATTTCACTAAGACCTGGAATGCAGATGGACAGGGATAAGCTGATTGAAATGCTTATTGCAACTCAGTATAACAGAAACGACATGGCGCTCGAGCGTTCAAATTTCAGAGTTCGAGGCGATGTTGTAGAGATATGCCTTGCAAACTCGGATGAGTTTCTTATCAGAGTAGAATTTTTTGGCGATGAGATAGACAGAATAACAGAGGTAGAGCCGGTAACAGGTATAGTTCATAACGAACTTACACACGTTATGATATATCCTGCATCACATTATGTTGTGCCACAGGATAAGATAAATCTTGCATGTGTAAATATAGAAAAAGAGCTTGAAGACAGAGTCAGATATTTCAAAGGCGAGGATAAGCTTTTGGAGGCCCAGAGGATTTCTGAAAGAACTAACTTTGATATTGAGATGATGAGAGAAACAGGCTTCTGCTCTGGAATTGAGAATTACTCAAGGCATTTGAATTTCATGGAGCCGGGAGAACCACCTCTTACACTATTAGATTTCTTTGACAGAGATTTCCTAATAATAGTAGATGAATCACATATGACAATCCCTCAGATTGGCGCGATGTATCACGGGGACAGATCCAGAAAGGAAACCCTTGTGGAATATGGATTCAGACTCCCATCAGCTTTGGATAACAGACCACTTAATTTTGAAGAATTTGAAACACATATAGATCAGCTCTTATTCTGCTCTGCAACTCCAGGAAAATATGAAGAGGAGCATGAACTGCTTAGAACAGAACAGGTTATAAGGCCAACAGGCCTTCTTGATCCTGAGATATCCGTTCGACCTGTTGAAGGCCAGATCGATGACCTTATTTCTGAGATAAGAACTGAAACAGATAAAAAGAACAAAGTTCTTGTAACAACGCTTACAAAGAGAATGGCAGAGGACCTTACAGAATATCTTGCAGAAGCTGGAATCAGGGTAAAGTACCTGCATTCAGATATAGATACACTTGAAAGATCTGAAATCATAAGAGATATGCGACTTGACGTTTTTGATGTACTTGTTGGTATCAACCTCCTTAGAGAAGGTCTTGATATTCCTGAAATATCTCTTGTTGCCATAATCGATGCTGATAAGGAAGGATTTCTTCGTTCAGAGACATCGCTTATTCAGACAATTGGTAGAGCTGCGAGAAATTCAGAAGGCCGCGTTATCATGTATGCTGATAATATGACAGATTCCATGAGAAAAGCTATTGATGAAACCGAGAGAAGGCGAGCAATTCAGAATAAATATAATGAAGAACATGGAATCACACCACAGACCATTAAGAAGGCAGTTCGTGACCTCATAAGTATTACCAAAGAGATTGCCAAGGAAGAAGTTAAGTTTGAAAAAGATCCTGAGTCTATGAGTAAGGAAGAAATCGAAAAGCTCATAGCCAAGGTTCAGCGTAAGATGAAAAAAGCTGCTGCAGAACTCGACTTTGAATCAGCTGCTATGCTGCGTGACCAGATGATCGATCTGAAAAAGAATCTGGAGAAGCTTTCATGAACTAAATCCAAAAATTTCATTAGAGAATAAATGAATAGATAAATAATAATATTTTTATAGTATAACCCAAAATAGTTTTATTGATTTTAGAAGGAAGTTAGAAAAAAATGTCGGAAAATAATGACAGAATGACAAGAGTGAATACTACAGCCAGGAAGATCAGGTCGTCAGATATTCACGATTACATAAGAGTAAGAGGGGCAAGGGAAAATAATCTGAAGAGTGTTGATATCAATATTCCAAGAGAATCTCTTACAGTATTTACAGGATTATCAGGATCAGGTAAGTCTTCACTTGCCTTTGATACCATTTTTGCAGAAGGTCAGAGGCGTTATATGGAGTCACTCTCTTCCTATGCAAGAATGTTTCTTGGGCAGATGGACAAGCCAAACGTGGATAATATTGAAGGCTTGTCACCAACAATTTCAATTGACCAGAAATCAACCAACAGAAACCCACGTTCAACAGTTGGAACAGTTACAGAAATATATGATCACTTCAGGCTCCTTTATGCAAGGATTGGTGTGCCACACTGCCCTAATTGTGGAAAAGAGATAAAGAGACAGTCTGTAGATGAAATGGCAGATCAGATTTTGGAGCTTGAACCAGGCACTAAGCTGCAGCTTCTTGCGCCAGTTGTAAGAGGAAGAAAAGGTCAGCATGAAAAGGTGCTCGACAGAGCCAAAAGAGCTGGTTACGTAAGAGTAAGAATTGATGGAAACCAGTACGACCTTTCTGAAGAAATTTCTTTAGATAAAAACATTAAGCATAATATCGAGATTATTGTAGACAGACTTGTTATAAAGGAAGATAAAGAAAGCCTTAGACGCAGACTTACAGATTCAATCGAAAATTCTGTAAAACTGACAGAAGGACTTTTACAGGTGGATGTAATTGGAGGAAAGCTCCTCAATTTCAGCCAGAACTTTGCGTGCTCAAATTGCGGAACAAGTATTTCTGAAATTGAGCCAAGAAGCTTTTCTTTCAATAATCCATTTGGAGCATGCCCTGTCTGTCTTGGACTTGGTTACAAAATGGAATTTGATGAGGATCTTATGATCCCGGATAAATCTCTTTCTATTAATGATGGATGTATTGTAGTTATGGGATGGCAGTCTGCCAATAAAGAGGGAAGCTTTTCAAATGCTCTTTTACAGGCACTGGCAAAGGAGTACAAGTTTAGCCTAGATACACCATTTGAGGATTTATCACCAAAGGTTCAGAAGATGCTGATTCACGGTGCTGACAAAAAAGTCCAGGTTCATTACAAGGGCCAGAGAGGTGAGGGTGTATATCCTATTCTTTTTGACGGACTTATCAAAAACGTTGAGCAAAGATACAGAGAAACAGCTTCTGAGACCTCAAAGGCAGAGTACGAAGAATTTATGAGAATCACTCCATGCGCAGAATGTAATGGAATGAGACTTAAAAAAGAATCTCTTGCAGTAACCATAGATGATAAAAATATTTATGAAATTACATCAATGTCAATTGAAAAGCTCTATGATTATCTCCAGAATCTGCACCTGACAAAGCAGCAGGAGCTTATTGGTGCGCAGGTTTTAAAAGAGATAAGAGCAAGAGTAGGCTTCCTTATAGATGTAGGACTTGATTATCTTACACTTTCAAGAGCAACAGGAACACTTTCAGGTGGTGAAGCTCAGAGAATAAGACTGGCAACCCAGATTGGTTCAGGCCTTTGTGGTGTCTGCTATATTCTTGATGAACCTAGTATCGGCCTTCATCAGAGGGACAATGATAAACTCTTAAATACGCTCAAAAACTTAAGAGACCTTGGTAACACTCTTATTGTAGTTGAACATGATGAAGATACGATGAGAGAAGCTGACTACATCGTGGATGTAGGACCTGGAGCGGGCGAGCATGGCGGAGAAATTGTTGCAGTTGGAACTGCTGAAGAAATTATGGAAGTTCCTGAATCAGTTACGGGACAGTACCTTAAGGGCAATCTTAAGATAGAGGTACCAAAGACCAGAAGAAAGCCTGAAGGATGGCTGACTATAAAGGGTGCACAGGAAAACAACCTTAAGAATATAAATGTTAAGGTTCCACTTGGCGTTCTTACAATAGTAACAGGCGTTTCAGGATCAGGTAAAAGTTCACTTGTAAATGAGATTATGTATAAGAGACTTGCCAAAGAACTCAATCGTGCAAGAACAATACCTGGAAAACACAAGAGCATGGAAGGTATTGAACAGCTTGATAAGATAATCAATATTGACCAGTCACCAATAGGAAGAACTCCACGTTCAAACCCTGCTACATATACTGGTGTATTTGATATGATAAGAGATCTTTTTGCCGGAACTCCAGATGCAAAGGCAAGGGGATACAAAAAGGGACGCTTTTCCTTTAATGTTAAAGGTGGAAGATGTGAAGCCTGCAGCGGTGATGGTATCATCAAGATTGAAATGCACTTCCTTCCTGATGTATATGTGCCTTGTGAAGTTTGTGGTGGTAAGAGATATAATCACGAAACTCTTGAAGTTAAATATAAAGGGAAGAGCATCTATGATGTTCTTGATATGAGAGTTGAGGAAGCTCTTGAATTTTTTGAAAATGTAAAAACGATTAAGAGAAAAATACAGACCTTATATGATGTAGGACTTGGATATCTTAAACTGGGACAGCCTTCAACAGAACTTTCAGGAGGTGAGGCACAGCGTATAAAGCTTGCCACAGAGCTTAGTAAAATTGGTACAGGACATACTATCTATATTCTGGATGAGCCTACAACAGGTCTTCATTTTGCAGATGTACAAAAACTTGTAAAAATTCTACAGAAGCTTACCGATAATGGAAATACTGTTGTAGTCATTGAGCATAATCTGGATGTTATCAAAACAGGTGATTATATTATCGATATGGGCCCTGAAGGCGGAGATAAAGGTGGAACAGTAGTTGTCCAGGGAACTCCTGAACAGGTTGCAAAGTGTAAGGAATCATATACCGGAGCTTATATAAAGAAAATGCTCAAGGCGTAAGTGCATAATAAAAAAGAAACAGAAGTTTCAAATAAATATATTAAGAAGAAACGCTGACTGTTTATATTCACATTCGGAAAAAACTAAATAATTTTTCCAGAAGACTAAATTTTTTTGAACGTATTGCCGATAAAAGATATGGAGTATCTGATTATTATAATCAGTTCCTTAAAATTTAGTGAAATCGGTTTAATTTTTTTTCTTTCTGGTTTATAATGCTAGTGACTATGATTAAATTTATTATCCGCGCCTTTGCGCGTTTACATTTGTATATGATCCGGAAAGGGGACTGAATATATTATGCAGTACACTGATATAGGAATTGATTTGGGAACAGCCAGCATTCTTGTATATTTGAGAGGAAAGGGCGTTGTATTAAAAGAACCCTCAGTTGTAGCTTACGACAGAGATACAGAAAAAATAAGAGCAATCGGAGAAGATGCACGTCTTATGCTTGGACGTACACCTGGAAATATAGTAGCAGTAAGACCACTTCGTCAGGGCGTTATTTCTGATTATAAAGTAACAGAGCAGATGATGAAGTACTTCATAACAAAGGCAATCGGACGTAAGACATTCCGTAAACCACTTATTGCAGTTTGTGTACCTAGTGGCGTTACAGAAGTAGAGCGTAAGGCCGTAGAAGATGCAACACTTATGGCTGGAGCAAGATATGTTAAGATTATCGAAGAGCCTATCGCAGCTGCTATAGGTGCAGGTATAGATATTACAAAACCATGTGGAAACATGATTGTTGATATAGGTGGTGGTACATCAGATATCGCTGTTATCTCACTTGGAGGAACAGTTGTAAGTACTTCAGTTAAGATTGCAGGTGACGATTTTGATGAAGCTATCGTTCGTTATATGAGAAAGAAGCACAATCTTCTTATCGGTGAGAGAACCGCAGAAGATATTAAGATAAAAATAGGTGCTGCTTATCCACGTGCAGAAGCAGATTATATGGATGTACGTGGTAGAAACCTTGTAACTGGTCTTCCAAAGACCGTTAAAGTATCCTCAGAAGAGACAGAAGAGGCACTTAGAGAAACAACAACACAGATAGTAGAAGCTATTCATGGAGTACTTGAAAAGACTCCACCTGAACTTGCTGCAGATATTGCAGACAGAGGAATTGTACTTACAGGTGGTGGTAGTCTGCTTCGTGGACTTGAAGACTTAATTGCCTCAAAGACTGGAATCAATACTGTTACAGCTGAAGATCCAATGACAGCCGTAGCTATTGGTACAGGAAGATATGTTGAATTCCTTGCCGGATACAGAGAGGAGTAAACATTGGTAAAAGGCCTGTATACTGCGTACACAGGGATGGTGAACGAACAGCGTCGAATGGATATCGCGACAAATAATTTAGCAAATGCTAATTCAGCCGGGTTTAAAGAGCAGCGCTCTGTAAGCCAGTCGTTTGATGACCTTCTTGGAATAAAGATAAAAGATTTATCTGATGCACCGTACACCAAGCGTAATTTGGGTATAATTACAGCAGGCGTTAAACTTGGGGGGACATATACCAATTTCGAACAGGGTGCACTCAAAGAAACCGGAAATACTTTCGACCTTGCTATTAATAATTCGATACCGACAACCGATAGTAATAGTGTAAGGGATAATATGCTCGCAGGTGGGAACGGTTTCTTTGCTACAGAGTATGGCACAGATGAAGAACAGAACATACTCATAAAATATACCAGAGACGGCAACTTTACAGTAACACCAGATGGATATCTTGTTACAAGTGAAGGAAACTATGTTCTTGACGTAAATAATAACCGAATACAGATTAATCCGGATTTGGATACAGCAATACAGCCAAACGGAAATATATTACAGGATGGAAATCAGGTTGCACAGATTCAGGTAGCAAGCTTTGATGATATAACACTTCTTGAGAGATATCAGGACAATGCATTTATCATCGGAGACAGTGGAGCAACCGTTATAGGCACAACTGCAGAAGCAGCAGGTGCTCAGGTTCATCAGGGATATCTTGAAGGTTCCAATATAAGTGTTGTTGATGAAATGGTTAATCTTATATCTATTCAGAGAGCGTATGAACTTAATTCCAAAGTTATTCAGACAGAAGATGATACTTTGGATAAAGCAGTTAATCAGTTAGGACAGATGTGATATAGTCGACTCGCATGAAGTATTGGCGAGTCTTGACTTTTCTATATGATAATTTGTTCCACAAATCGGAGGTATGGCGCTTATGGTTAGAAGTTTATGGACAGCCGCATCAGGAATGAATGCACAGCAGACAAACGTTGACACGATTTCAAATAATCTTGCCAATGTAAACTCTGCAGGATATAAGGCGCAGGGAGCGCAATTCAAATCTCTTTTATATCAGGAGCTTGCAACTAAGACAGCTCAGACAACCGGATCTCCGGTTAATTCTGATGTCGGTCTTGGTGTAAGAGTATCATCAATAAGTCAGTTCTTTACTCAGGGCAGTATGCTTGATAACGATAGTAATTCGGCATTTGCCATTCAGGGTGACGGATTTTTCTCATACAGTGTAAATACAAATGATTTTGCTCAGGAAAATATACGATATACACGTAATGGTAATTTTGTATGGGCTATAAATGAAGGCGGACAGCTTCAGCTTACAACTTCAGAAGGTTATCCTGTAGTTGGAACTAATGGAGCAGGAATCATTGTTAATGATGCAAATGTACTTGCTACAGATCTTCAGAGTGATTCAGAGGGAAATATCTATTACCTTGATGCTAATGGAGCACAGGTTGAAGTAGGAACAATGGCACTTTATCAGTTTAGAAATCCTGAAGGACTTGAACGTGAAGGTGATACAAGCTTTACTGCTACAGCAGCAAGTGGAGCAGCGCTTTTGGAAGGACAGGTAGCCGGACTTACACGTAGTACTGTTGTACAGGGATATCTGGAAGGCTCAAACGTAAATGTTGCAACGGAAATGGTTAACCTTATCGTTGCTCAGCGCGCTTATGAAATGAACTCAACAGCAATAACAACAACTGATGAAATGATGCAGACAGCAAACGGACTTAAGAGATAATCTTTGGTATAAATAGTAGGAGTATAATATGTCATTGGATTTAACCAATATATCTAATGTAACTTCACAGAATATGGCTGAATATGCAACTTCTTTGACGAATGCTCAGAAGGCTCAGCAGCTCAAGGATAAGGCAAGAAGTGCAACAGGAGAGTCAACTGATGAAGAGCTTATGGATGCCTGCAAGGAATTTGAGTCATACTTTCTTGAGCAGATATTCAAAGAGATGTATAAGACGGTGGATGCTTTTAAAAGCGATGATACGTCAGAAACTTCAATGGGTAATCTTGTAGATTATTTCAAGAATGAAGCAATTTCTGATATAGCAGAGACTTCCACTGAGACAAATGGCCTTGGACTTGCGCAGATGCTTTATGAAAATATGAAGCATAACTACGATTTGTAAGGTCACAATACTTGTTTTAGATTATAATAGGTGTCGGGAATATTTTTATATCCCGACACTTTTTTGCGTAGGAACACGACTTTATATAAAAACATGACATTACGTAGGAACACGACTTTATATAAAACATGACATTACGTAGGAACACAGCATTATATAGGAACATGACATTACGTAGGAACACGACTTTATTTAGAAACGTTACATTACGTAGGAATATAACAATTAGTTAGGAGAAATAACCCAGGGATGAGTATGAAAAAAGGAAGAACAATATTTTACACAGTCTACACTGTTTTATTTGGAATAATGGCAGCTGGAGTTTTTGGCTGGTTTTTCTTTAACGGCAAATCTCTTCTTGCAAACGGAGATGCCTGGAGGCAGCATATAAGGGCGCTTGCACTTTATTCTAAATACTTAAGGGGAGTTTTTTATCACATAATTCATGACCATAGTCTGAGCGTTCAGAACTTTGCTTTTGGAATGGGATATGGCTCGGACTTATATCCTACACTTCAGTACTATGCACTTGGCGATCCGCTAAATGTATTTTCAGCATTCGTTCCATCCAACTTCATATACTACTATTTTCAGGTGATCATAGTACTAAGGGGCTTTATTGCGGGTATCACATTTTCGGCTTTTGCCTTTTATATGAAAAAGGATGCCAATAAAATAGCAGTAATGACAGCAGCCTTTGTTTATGCCTTTTGCGGAACAATGATGTATCTTGGAATATGGCATCCATTTTTTGCAAATCCACTAATTTATCTGCCACTTGTACTGATGGGAGCTGAGAAGATAATAAGAGAGAAAAAGCCTCTTATGTTCATGATATCTGTACTGTTATCATCAGTATGCAGCTTCTACTTCTTCTATATGATAGTTCTAATAACTATAGTTTATGTGCTGGTCAGAGTTATTGCTGTAAATGGACTAAAAATAGATGTATTAAAGGATATTCTTCATTTTTTGGTATATGGAATCATAGGAACTTTAATGAGCATGGTGGTTCTCCTTCCGGTACTTTTTCTGTTCTCAACAAATCCAAGAACGGATTCAGGAATAACCTTAGGACTCTTTTTTGATCCGGATTATTACTACCAGCTTCTAAGAAACCTTATAAGCTTCGTATATTATCCGGTAAATGATACAGCTCTTAGTTACAACTTCCTTGCATTTATTGTGCTGGCATTTATATTTATCAAAGTCCGTCACAAAAAGCAGCATGCAGTAATGGGCGAAATACTTCTGATGTTCCTTCTTTTTCCTGTGTTTGGATATATCCTTGGAGGCTTTGCTTATACAACAGGAAGATGGTCTTTTGCGTTCTCACTATATATTGCATACCTCATTGTGGATATGTGGGATGAGCTTTTTGATATTAAACTTGTAGAAAGCATTATTATGGCTGTGGTATTTATTGTGTTCTGGCAGGTTGCAAGAGCTCACCAGCAGGTAATAAGTTACCCTGGAATGCAAAAAGAACTGATTTTTGCTGCGATTGCCATGGTATTGATGCTGATAATTTCCCAGGTAAAAAGGAAAGTTACAAACGAAAGTATAATAAAAAAGACAGGCCTTATTACATCAGTAGTACTCTCTGTAATGTCTTTTGCAGCAATACTTACAAATGCCTATTATGCATATTCTCCTGAACAGGGAAATATGATAGCAGACTATTTTGATCTTGAAAGAGGTGAAGAATTCTGGAACAGAATGCAGACATCAGAAGTTCAGGCAACTGAAGAAATAGAAGGCGAGACCAGAGATGAATTCTACAGATATACAGGAAAAAATCTTGTGTGGAATGCATCAATACTTGATGGAATTTCCTCAACCCAGTATTTCTGGAGTCTTGCAAATGGAGTCGTTTCAGACTACTTCATGGAAATGGGGGTAAATGATCAGCAAAACTTTGCTTATTTGGCACTTGATGACAGAATGATTCTAAACACCCTTGCGGGAGTAAAATATTATACGCTTCCTTATGATGTGCCTACGGACTATGCTTATGTACCATATGAATATACAAGGCAGGAAGGTAACACTGGAGATTATGTTGTTTTTGAAAATGACAACACACTTCCTCTTGGATATATGTACAGCAGTGTTATCCCTCAGGCAAACTATGATGAGATGACACCTTATCAGAAACAGGAAGCACTTCTTTTTGGCTGCGTTGTAAATGATGAAAAGGTTGATACCTCTGACATTAATGAGACTGAATTTGAATATACAAGCACTTCTGTTCCTTATGAAATGAGCGTTTCGGATGGAATTAAGATAAAGGATGATGGAACAATAAAAGTCAAGGAAGAAGGCGCAAGTATAACATTTACTTTCACTGGTGTTCCTATGAGTGAGACCTATCTTTATTTCAAAAATCTTTGGGTAAAAAATGATTCTATAGCAACTACAAATCTGCATGTAACATCATATATAGCAGATACAATGATAACGTCCAAGAATCTTTATTACATAATGGATACCTGTCAGTTCTACAGTAACTGGCATGATTATATGGTAAATACAGGCTTTACAGCTGATGCGCAGACTTCCATAACGGTTTCTTTTGACAATAAGGGAACCTATACATTTGATAGTATAGAAGTTGTATGTCAGCCGGTATCAAGCTATGATGCGCAGATGGAAAAGCTTCATGAAAGCGTTCTTACAAATGTGGATTTAAACAAAAATGCAATTTCAAAAACCACTAATAAGGTTACGGGTGAAATAGATGCGGCATCAGACGGAGCAATGTGTATTACAATACCATATTCATCAGGCTGGAGTGCATACGTTGATGGAGAAAAAACAGACATCTTTAAGTTAAATACGATGTTTATGGGAGTCAGGTTAAACCAGGGACATCATGAGATAGTATTAAAGTACCACACACCCGGATATGCAGCGGGTTGGATTCTAACAATACTGGGAATAGTATGTTGCGTAATTGTATGCAGAATGTCTGCAAAACAAAATGTGTAATTGCAATAAAGATAAGGAAAAACATGGAAGTAATAAAAGGATACATTGATCATTTCATATTTAGAAATAGTGAGACCGGATTCGGTGTTGTCTGCTTTGTGAGTCAGGGCGAGGAAGTAGTTCTTGTTGGAACATTCCAGGATGTGGACATAGGAGACAACCTTGAAGTGTCGGGAGAATTTGTGGAGCATGCAGTTTATGGAGAAGAGCTGAAAGTCAGCAGCTACAAAATCGTTATGCCAGACGACATTGAATCCATGCAAAGATACCTTGGCTCGGGCGCCATTAAGGGAATTGGAGAAGCGCTTGCCAAGAAGATTGTAAAAAAATTTGGAGCAGATACCTTCAGAGTCATCGAAGACGAACCTGAAAGACTTGAAGAAATAAAAGGTATCAGTGAGCGAAAAGCAATAGATATCTCAAAGCAGATGGCGGATAAAAGGGAGATGCGTGAAGCCATGATGTTCATGCAGACCTACGGAATCTCCAATGCCAAAGCAGTAAAGGTTTATAACACCTATGGCGCTAAGATATATGGGATTTTAAAGGAGAACCCATATCAGCTTGCAGATGATATCGATGGAATAGGATTTAAGACAGCGGATGAAATTGCATCCAAAATAGGTATAAGCGTTGATTCTGAATACCGTGTAAGAAGCGGAATCTTATATGCGCTTCAGCAAAGCTCTGCAGATGGAAACAGTTATCTTCCGAGGCAGGAGCTTATTGATAAAGGAGTTGAACTTCTTGGAGTTGCAAGAGAAGAGATCAATCTTCAGATTGACAACATGATTGTTGACAGAAAGCTCATAACCAAAGATGGAACAGATATTTATTCCATTCAGTACTACTATGTGGAACAGGGCTGCGCGTCAATGTTATATGACCTTAACATAAATGATGATGCAGACCGCACCCCGGAAGCAAATGCCCGCAAGGAAAAACAGGTTAAAAAGCTCGAAAGTGATCTTCAGATAGAACTTGATGATCTTCAAAGAAAAGCAGTTATGGAAAGTATCACCAGCGGTGTAACAATTATAACCGGAGGCCCTGGAACAGGTAAGACAACAACAATAAATACCATAATAAAATATTACGAAAAAGAAGGCCTTGATATTATGCTTGCGGCTCCAACTGGAAGAGCAGCAAAGCGTATGACAGAGACAACAGGCTATGAAGCTAAGACTATCCACAGACTTCTTGAGGTTTCGGGTCAGGTATCAGATGACAAAAAGGCAGGAATTCACTTTGAAAAGAATCAGGAAAATCCGCTTGAGACAGATGCCCTAATAATAGACGAGATGTCCATGGTTGATATGCATCTTTTTTACGCACTCTTAAAGGCTGTTGTTCCAGGAGTTCACCTGATCCTTGTAGGAGACAGCTCTCAGCTTCCAAGTGTAGGACCGGGGCAGGTACTGAAAGACCTTATAGACAGTGGAAAATTCCCTACCATAATCTTGCAGAAAATTTTCAGGCAGGCAGAAGAAAGTGATATTGT